>CAJCIF010000190.1 GCA_903970355.1 Actinomycetota bacterium | reverse complement strand
TTCGGAAGAAGAGAAAACGAAAGTATTTGTTGCCAAAAAAATCGTAACTATGGATCCAGGCTGGTCGACCGCCACTGCCGTGGCAGTGCGAGAAGGAAAAATCCTCTCGGTAGGCAGCATGGACGATCTAAAACCATGGTTGGACAAGTATCCATACGAAGTAGACAACACTTTTGCCGACAAAGTGATCATGCCTGGTTTCATTGAAGCCCATGGACACCCGCTGTTAGGCGGATATTTATTGCAATTGCCGCTTGTTTCGTATCAGCCCATCCCCAGCATTACTAAAGAAGCCTTCAAAGGATTAAAGACCAGAGACGAAGCCGTTAACTCACTTGCTAACGATGAACGCTCAATGAAAGATCCAAAAAAGCCATTGTTGGCATGGGGATTTGATAGCGTAGTTTTTGGTGGGCACCTCACTCGGCAAGAGCTGGATAAAATCTCTGCTACGCGACCAATTTATGTGCAGGATGCATCCGAGCATTTTGTTTATCTGAACAGTGCGGCAATTCAACAGCGTGGATTTACGCCGGACCTGGCGAAAAAAATAATAGGAGTGGGGCTAACGGATGGTGGTGAACTCAACGGACAGTTTCTAGGAACCACAGCTGCTGTCGCTGCAATCGGTCCGTTTTTCGATAAGCAGTTAAAGGGAGAAGCCGGTCGCCAGAATATCGACTATATGGTCGGACTGAGTCTAAAAGGTGGGATTACAACTCAAAGCGAATTAGCTCTTGGACTGACCGATGTGGATGCTCAAGCTTATACATTTGATCGTTATTTCAACGATCCGGATGCGCCAATGCGATGCGTGGTTGTTACCGATATTGCTGGGCTAATTCGCCAAAAAGGCGCAAATGCGCTTAATACGGCTATTCGTCTGCAAGGTCGCAGCACCGATAAATTGATTTTTCATGGCGTAAAGTCTTTTGCTGATGATTCCTTTTTAGGGTTCGGCATGGTAATGGAAAATCCTGGCTACATCGATGGGCACCAGGGTGTTTATAACAACAGTGGTCTGGCATTTTATCAACAGCTGAAACCATTTTGGGATGCTGGTTTTCAAATTCATATTCATACAAACGGCAATGGTGGTCAGGCTGACACCATTGATGTATTGAAAAGGCTCCAGGCTGCACATCCGCGCTTTGACCATCGCTTTACGTTTCACCATTTCGGCATTGCTACTCCAGCGCAGATAAAAGACGTCAAAGCACTTGGTGCCATCGTAAGCGTGAATCCATACTATGTGTATTATCGTGGTGAAATCAACGCGCCTTATATAGGAGCGGATCGAGCCTATACTGCCGATCGATTGCATACGATTTTGGAAAACGGCATAACAGCGAGTCTGCACTCAGATGCTCCGATTGGAGCGCCTTGCCCGTTGGAATGGGTATGGATAGCGGTAAATCGTTTCGGACAATCTGGAAAAGTTCTCGCACCGGAAGAACGTGTGAGCGTTGCAGATGCCCTTAAGATGATAACCATTAATGCTGCTTATACCCTTGGTGTCGATGATAAACTCGGCAGTATTGAACCAGGCAAATTTGCAGATTTCACAGTACTAGAAGCTGATCCCTATCAAGTACCTCCTGAGAGATTGCGCGAAATTAAAATATGGGGAACAGTAGTTGGTGGCACAAAACATCCAGTAGAGGAAGCAAAATCACATGGTGTACGTGCTCAAGAAACCCACTAAAAGTATCAATGTGATCGAGCTTCTGCTTTTGTTGTTGCTGCAACTGATATTTGTCGCACCATCATTTGCGCAAAGCAGTGAAGATCCTGTTGTTATTTTCCAGACAACTAAGGGTGAAATTGGCATGCAGATATATGCTTCTTCGGTTCCGAATACGGCACATAACTTTCTGGAATTAGCTCAAAGCGGCTTTTATAACGGACTTACGTTCCATCGCATTGAAAGTTGGTGTATTCAAGGTGGCGATCCGTTGGGCAATGGTACCGGTGGTTATATTGATCCTCAGACAGGGCGCGAGCGTTATCTCAATTTAGAAATAAATCGGAATTTGAGGCACAACGCGCCTGGTGTGTTGGCGATGGCTCGGAGCAATAATCCAAACTCAGCTAGTTGCCAGTTCTACATCACCAAATCCGCGATGCCGAGCCTTGATGGTCAGTATGCCATTTTCGGCAAAGTGATAGCCGGTATGCGAACCGTCTACGCCATGCGGATAGGAGACAAGATAGTTGACACAAAAGTAGTACCGCTAGCCGCCATCCTTCGCGGTCGTTTGGGTGGCGCACCTGCTCCCGCTTCAAGACCGATGCGCAGTAGCGGTGCTGGCTCCGGCACTGGAATTCGTCCCCTTCCGCCACCACCCAGTGGCGACAGCGGTTTTTAGATGATGGATATTCATTTAGTTGATGGTACGTATGAATTGTTTCGGCACTATTTTGCGGTTCCGTCGGCTGCTGATGCGGATGGCCAGGAAATAGGTGCGGTGCGGGGAGTGGTTGGCTCTGTCATCTCCATGCTTGAAAAAGGTGCAACCCACATTGGTGTTGCAACAGATCACGTCATCGAATCTTTTCGAAACGATCTCTACCCTTACTATAAAACGGGTGAAGGCATTGAACCGGAATTATTTTCGCAGTTTCCGATTTTAGAAGAAGCACTCGTTTCATTGGGTGTTTTGGTTTGGGCGATGGTCGAATTTGAAGCTGATGATGCTCTTGCGGCAGCGGCAGTAAAAGCTGGGCAAGACAAGAATGTTGGCACGGTTTATATCTGCACACCCGATAAGGATCTCAGTCAGTGTGTTGTTGGCAACAAGATAGTGCAAATGGATCGTCGTCAAAATATCATTCGCAATGAAGCTGGTGTGATCGAAAAGTTTGGCGTGGGACCAAAATCCATTCCAGATTATTTAGCACTTGTTGGTGACAGCGCTGATGGTTTTCCTGGTTTAGCAGGTTGGGGTGCGAAGGCCGCAGCATCTGTGCTATCAAATTATCCGCATCTGGAGGATATTCCTAAAGATAACAACCAATGGAATCCATCGATTCGAAGCGCTAAAAAACTATCGGCAACATTGCAAGGATCATATGATGACGCCATCCTTTTTCGCAAACTTGCAACGTTGCGTTATGATGTTCCTGTATTTGATACGGTCGAAGATCTTCGTTGGATAGAACCACAACCCACATTCGAAGCAATCTGTGCACGTCTGAATGCAAAAGATTTTCCGGCACGAGTAGAGCGGTTAAAGATCAAAGTCTAAAGCTTGTAGAGCAAGTTACTCATACGCGCAAAAGCTTTGTTGCGGGCATCTTTATTCGCTGCCTCTGCATCTGGTGCCTCACCGGCTCGCATGAAACCATGCCCGGCATTGGCATAAGTTTCAGGCTTGAATATTTTTCCTGCTTCCTTCATTTTCTTTGTGGTGCCTTCTACCGTGCTGCCCACCCGCGCATCCTTTTCAGCATAGAAGCCAAAAACAGGTGCTTTAATTTTAGACAGATCGAGTGAATCATCTGCAATTCCATAGAAGCAGAAGCCGGCTTTAAAAGTTGGATTTGTTGTCATGGCTAACCATGTTTTGGCACCACCCCAGCAAAATCCTGCCACCGCTAAATCTCCATTTGTAGACGGTAATTTTGAAACGTATGAAGCGACGGCTTTCAAATCTTCTGCGACTTGCTCTTGAGGAAGTCCAGAAACAGCTTTGCGAACATCATCTTCGCTGCCATGCGATGCTGTGCTTTCGCCGGGCTTTCCAGATAACAAATCCGGAGCAATTGCAATATAACCTTCGGCTGCCAGTTCATCGCAGAGTTCTCGCACCCAATCGCTAAGCCCAAAAATTTCGTGAATTACAAGAACAGCTGGGGTCGGTTTCTTTGCTTCAGGATAGGCAATGAAACACTTGATTGTTCTGTCTCCCTGTTTAACATCAACCCATTCGAGGTGGCGCGGTGATTTTTCAAGTTTTGCCTTCGCCCATTCTTGAGCCATCACTGATTGATTGGATGCAATGAGGAAGGACACAACAAACAGGGCGATCAAATTCTTCCAACTGATTGGGCTTTTCAATTTCGGAACTCCTCTTTGATAATCTGTGAGACATCATCGTAAAACATTTTTTGCAAAGTCCGGCCAAGGGGCCTTGACGTAGTAAACCGACCGGTCTATTCTATGGTCATAAGGTTTTTAAAAAGAGGTGTTGTTGTGAAAAAGCTAGAAGGAAAGGTGGCAGTCGTAACGGGCGCATCAAAAGGAATTGGTGCATCAATTGCCAAGCAGTTAGGCGCTGAAGGAGCGTCAGTGGTTGTCAATTACGCATCCAGTAAAGAGGGAGCGGATAAGGTCGTTGCGGACATTATTGGCAAAGGTGGAAAAGCGGTTGCTGTAAAAGGTGATGTAGGCAAGAAAGCTGATATCGAGCAAATCTTCAACGAAGCAAAAAAGGCATATGGCAAGCTCGATATTTTGGTGAACAATGCTGGTGTCTATGATTTTTCACCACTGGAAAACATAACCGAAGAGCACTTTCATAAGCATTTCAATACAAATGTTCTCGGTCTGCTTCTCAGCACGCAAGAAGCTGTAAAACACTTTGGTCCAGAGGGCGGTAGTGTCATAAACATTAGCTCCATAGCCAGTAGTTCTGCGCCAGCCAACGCCTCCGTATACAGTGCCACCAAAGGTGCTGTTGATACCATCACAAAGTCACTTGCCAAAGAACTTGGTCCGAGAAAAATTCGGGTCAATGCCATTAACCCTGGCATGGTGGAAACAGAAGGTGTACAAACTGCCGGATTTCTCGGAACGGATTTTCACAAAGAATACGTTGCGAATGCACCGCTCGGAAGAATCGGCAGCACAGAAGACATTGCACCGGCAGCATTGTTCCTAGCATCGAAAGATTCTTCCTGGATAACCGGCGAAATAATCGTAATAGGAGGCGGATTCCGATAACAAGCCAATTGATCCGATCGTAGTTTTGCTCAGGGGATGAATATGTGAGGGCGGCTTTTGGCTGCCCTCACATATTTAGAGCGAAAACCATTTTTAGCCATTACAATTAACCCTATGTCGGCTCAAGACTATAAACATCTCGAATGGGCGCATCCCCTCGTCCGCGAATGGTTCACGGAACGCTTCGGCACGGCAACCGAACCGCAAGAACAGGGTTGGCCTCATATTTTAGCGGGCAAGACGACACTTATATCTGCACCGACAGGCTCGGGAAAAACTTTTAGCGCATTTTTAGCGTGCATAGATAAGCTTGTTCGGAAAGCAGTGTCCGGTAAGCTTGCAGATGAAACTGAAGTTGTATACGTGTCACCGCTTAAAGCATTAAGCAACGACATCCAGAAAAACTTGGATGGTCCATTATCCGAAATAGTTGCACTTGCTGAAAAACAGGGCATTGCAATGGCGGAGATAAGAACAGCCGTGCGGACAGGCGATACTCCGATGCCGGAACGTCAGGCAATGCTGCGCAAACCGCCGCACATTATGGTGACCACTCCGGAGTCTCTATACATTCTTGTGACAGCTGAGAAAAGCAGAAAAATGCTGCGCACAGTCGAAACAGTAATCGTCGATGAAATTCACGCTGTTGCAGACGATAAACGAGGTGCGCATTTATCTCTTACTTTGGAACGGCTTGATAAACTCGCTATGAGGGTGCCGAATCGCATTGGTTTATCGGCAACACAAAAGCCAATTGAACTAGTGGCACAATTTCTGGCAGGCAGCAATAAAAAAACACCCATCAT
>CAJCIF010000189.1 GCA_903970355.1 Actinomycetota bacterium | reverse complement strand
CGCCTTGCCTGTAGGTATCGCGCTTAACTCGAGATTTCATTTTTCCTCCCTGTTGGGTCCCCTTCACAGGGCTCCAGCCAGAACTCCGATACATTAACATATGCCCCGTAACCGTCTAGGCAAAACTGGGCAGGGTCTCGGAGGATACTGTCGCCGTTTCGGGTTTAAGACCAACATTTCCTCATACTTGGCCCCAATCTTGGCATTGGCATGCCAGACCAATCATTTCTTTTTCTTCCTTCGTTTCTTTTTGGATTTCTGTGCCGGATTCCAAACCTGCCTGATCTGTTTGACCCATTCCATCAATTCGGAAAAACCTTCCGGAGCAAGTTGATAAATACGACGCTGTGCATCCACACGTACGCTAACAAGTCCAGACTCTTTAAGTACTTTGAGGTGCTGCGAAATTGCTGGAGGACTGATGCTGAATTGATCGACAATTTCGCCAGCAGTTCGTTCACCTTTAGCGAGCATTTCAACAATGCTGCGACGAGTGGGATCTGCAAGAGCAGTAAAGCTAAACATGAATTACTTTATAAAGCAGGCACTTAATTAAGTCAATACTTAACTATATTTCCTGGTGAATTCATCAAGGTTCATAACTTCACCGATACTTTTGTCTTCCACATTTATAAGTTGCAAAAGATTAGGTTCAGTGCCGTTGCCAATGCTCGGCCATTGCGGGGGCGCTGCCAACCAAGTGCCATCCGGCTTTTTCATATGCGATCGATCTGATGAAAAAGTACGTACAAATTCTTTGGTATCAATCACCCTAAATACGGGAGCGAAGTCCACTGCTAACTTCACTTGATCAGTCTTGAATGTGGCTCGCAAATAATAGGAAAGATCTGAAGGCACCTCGAAATTAGTATCGAGATCCCAAACTTGCCATACCCTCTCTTTGCACAACAAGAAGACGTGATAGTCCCACTGTACTAATCCTTCAACACCCTTTCCGGCTTTTTGACCCCAGAGAATGCAGGAGTTGGTTTTGTTTGTAATAAAGACTACTTTTGTATCGAGTTCAGCGAAACGAGGTGATTGGCAAAGGTGCCAAATATTCTCCTCGCAATAAAAGGGTGTGTAAGGGTAATTAGGCATAGATGAAATTATCCGATTTGGATTGCCAAGCTGTCAAAATATATCCATTCCATTTGTAATCGGACTACACCAGCCCGGGGAGATTATATGAGCGTCACAACAACTCAAGTAGCCAAAGAAGTGAAAGCCCGATCCGCATCAGTTGCCAAGCCCAAGGCTGGTCTAAACCTGATTGAAAATACCATCGGACAACCTAAAGCAAACGAGGTACGGTTGAAAGTAGAAGCTTGTGGCGTATGCCATAGCGATAGCTTTGCTCTTGAAGGCACTTTTCCAAATGCACATTACCCGCTCGTGCCAGGTCATGAAATTGTTGGCATAGTTGATTCCGTTGGTACCGATGTTAAGCGGATCAAACCAGGCGATCGAGTTGGCGTTGGTTGGTTTGGTGGAAATTGTGGACACTGTCTCGGCTGTCGTCAGGGAGATTTTATTTGTTGTTCGGAATTAGAAATTCCTGGTATCACTCGTAATGGTGGATACTCCGAATACGCAGTATTTGCAGAAAGCGCTTGTGCAATCGTTCCTAAAGGACTAAAAACAACCGAAGCTGCCCCATTAATGTGTGCCGGAGTAACAACATTCAATGCCTTGCGTCATTCCGGCGCTAAGCCAGGCGATGTGGTGGCAGTATTAGGAATTGGTGGACTGGGCCATTTAGGAGTTCAGTTTGCAAACAAAATGGGCTTCCACACAGTTGCCATCGCCCGTGGTGAAGACAAAAAAGCTTTAGCACTTAAGTTAGGTGCAGCTGTTTACATAGATTCCGAAAAGCAAGATATTGCAGCGGAGCTTAACAAACTGGGCGGAGCCAGGGTAGTTTTAGCGACAGCAACAAGCACCAAAGCCATGACCGCTTGCGTGGGAGGACTTGGTATAGAAGGAAAACTTCTTATCGTAGGTGCCGGTATGGATCCCCTCAACGTTCTTCCGGTTCAGTTGATTAGCAAACGCAACTCAATCTCCGGCTGGCCAAGTGGAACCGCCAGAGACTCAGAAGAATGTTTGGAATTTTGCGAATTAACAGGCATTCGACCAATGATCGAAACGTTCACATTCGATAAATTCCAAGAAGCCTACGACCGCATGATGAGCGGCAAAGCCCGTTTCCGTGCGGTGATTACTTTTGGATAAACGAATTTGAAGATTCAATCTTTATTTGTTGCGCTTCTCTGTGCATCGCTATTTGGCTTCAGTGCTCAAGCAGCAAGCACCGATAAGTTTACTGCCGGTGTCAGTGCGTACAATCGCGGTGACTTTAAGGCGGCATCTCTTTTGTTTCAAAGGGTGGTAGCGGATTCACCAGCCAATGTGAATGCTCTTTATTACGATGCAATTTGCAATTCGAGATTGAAAAATTGGACTGCCGCGACCGCGCTTTACAAAAAAATACTGCAACTCAGTCCAAATAGTGCCGCCGGAACGGATGCTCGAATTGCTTTAAGTGAAATAGAAGGAAACGCAAAGCCAAACGAAACCAACACGGTAGCGGCTGCCGCTCCTGTTCAAGTTTATGCATCGACACCTTCTGTTGCACCTGTAAGCACTGACACATCATCGGATGGTCTGCCCAACACTGCCCATTTTTATTTTACGAAAGAACCAGGCGGACACATGAGCGTCGATCTCATGGTAAATGATCATCCGATTAAAGCGTGGTTCGACACTGGTGCTTCCGCATTTTTCTACAAAGATCAATTAGAGGAAAGCGGCGTCAATGTTGATAATGCTGTATCAGGTGGAAATGCCAGAGGTTGGAACGGTGTTCCCATCCCGGTATCTAAGATGCCGGCCAAAGTTACCCTTGGTACGTTTTCTCGCACCATCGATATCTACATGCAAGGT
>CAJCIF010000188.1 GCA_903970355.1 Actinomycetota bacterium | reverse complement strand
CTGGAAGCAAAATCGAAAAGAGCCTTGTTTGAGCCGGCTGAGCCTTTCTTTGAACTGATGGTAGAGCGGTCTGAACGCCATGGCCTCAAAGTTGAGGTGTGGCTTGATGCAGGCAGCGCTGAAAGCGGAATCTATACCTGGGATGCCTCTGGTATTCGGCTTCATACAAACGAAGATAAGCTAGCGCAATTTATTCGGGAATTGGAGACGGAGTTCGCCTGTTAAAATGCCATCTACGCGGCAGTTTGTTGATGCCGCTTAAAAGGAGCATTTCTTATGATTCAAATGGGACTCAAGGTACAACTGCCGGATGGCTCGACACGTGAGGTTGCCGCAGGTTCTACCGGAGCGGATCTAGCCCAGGCTATTGCAAATTCGTTGTATCGCAAAGCCGTCGGTGTCCTGATTAATGACGAGCTCAAAGACCTTTTCACGCCGCTCAAAGACGGTGATAAGGTCCAGATTCTCACCGCTGAAGATCCCCCGGCTCTGGAATTACTGCGCCATTCAAGCGCTCACGTCATGGCGGAAGCTGTGCAGAAGTTGTTTCCGGACGCCAAGATAGCCATTGGTCCAACCATTGAAGATGGCTTTTATTACGATTTTGAAATACCGGGGCACACACTTTCAACGGAAGACCTTGGCAAGATTGAAGCGGAAATGAAACGCATTGCCGAATCCGATCAAAAGCTTGTGCGTTTTGATATTCCGGATGTCGACAAACAGATTGCTGATTTCAAAGCACAGGGCGAGAAGTTCAAAGTAGAACTGCTCACCGAGCACAGAGATCATTCCCCAACGCTTTATTTGATGAAAGACAAAGAAGGCAACGTGGTGTGGAATGACCTGTGCCGTGGACCTCACTTACCGTCCACTAAAGGAATCAAGCATTTCAAGCTTTTAAAAGTATCGGGCTCCTATTGGCGCGGCGATGAAAATCGCGAAACCTTGCAGCGTATTTATGCAACCTCCTGGTGGACCAAAGAGGATCTCGAAGGGTACTTGCACCGTCTTGAAGAAGCGGAAAAGCGCGATCACCGCAAAATATCAAAACAACTGGATCTCTTTTCCGTTCACGAAGAAGTTGGTCCGGGTCTTATTTTCTGGCATCCGAACCTTGCCACTGTCCGTAATACCATCGAGGATTTCTGGCGAGCCGAGCACAGAAAGCGAGGCTATCAATTTGTCTATACACCACACATTGCCAGCGAACAACTCTATGCCATAAGCGGGCATTTGGAGACTTACGCTGAAAATATGTATTCGCCAATGGACATTGATGGTCAGGCTTATCGTGCCAAGCCAATGAATTGCCCAGGCCACATTATGATTTACAAGAGTCGCTTGCGCAGCTACAGAGATTTACCTGTGCGTTTTGCAGAACTTGGCACAGTCTATCGTTACGAACGCTCAGGTGTTCTGCATGGCATGTTGAGAGTGCGCGGATTTACGCAAGATGACTCGCATATATTCTGCACACGTGAACAATTGGAAGGCGAAATTATGGGTGTGCTTGATTTGATCGACATGCTCATGACCACCTTCGGCTACACCTATAAAGCCTATCTATCAACACGTCCCGAGAAATCTCTCGGTACTGATGAAGAGTGGGAAATGGCTACAGGAGCCCTTGAGCGCGCCTTGCAGAAACGTAATCTCGATTACGAAATAGATGAAGGCGGTGGCGTTTTCTATGCTCCGAAAATTGACATCAAACTCTTTGATGCAATTGGTCGTGAATGGCAGGGACCAACTGTGCAAGTTGATCTGAATCTGCCCAAACGATTCGATGTTACCTATATAGGTGAAGATGGCAACCGCCACGAAGCCGTTATGGTGCACAGAGCTGTTCTGGGCTCAATGGAACGCTTCTGCGGTGGTCTGATTGAACACTATGCCGGCGCTTTTCCAGTTTGGCTGGCGCCCACACAAGTGGTCGTCATACCAATTTCGGACAGGCATCAAGACGCTGCCGATAAGTTAACTCAAGCGCTCACGGAAAAAGGCGTGCGCGTCCATGTGGATAAACGCTCCGAAACGATGAACTATCGTATTCGCGAAGCGCAGATGCAGCAAACACCCTACATGGTTGTCTTGGGTGACAAAGAGGTAGAGAAAAATGAGGTCTCTGTTCGCCACCGTCGCAAAGGGGATCTCGGCACGATGACCCCACAACTTTTTGTGGATAAACTTCATGACGAGATAACCAATCGATTCCTGGACGAATAGAGAAACTCGCCCCCTCTTTGAGGGGGACAAATACGATTGACTTAAATTCTGTTTAGCGGAAGACTTTAAAACGGGTATCTATTTATATCCGGTCTCGCAACAGGTTCTCTCTCGTGTCCGTGACTGATAAACCAGATTCAACGAAGCCCGAAACGGCTTCTACCGACGGTGCTAAGGACCAGGTCCAAGCACCGGAAACTACTGCGAAAAAAGACCTGGATTTATGGCGCCGTCTTTTACACGGACAGGCTCCAACTGACGCGGTGCGTGTCCAAACAGCATATGTAGAACCAATTGCCGAACCTGGATCTCAGGATATCGCAGCACCGGCTAAGAAACCGAAAATAGAAACAGTTGCTGAGCGTGTTGATGCAACCGGTAAAACAACGAAGCTTTTAAATGGCGATATTACCGTTGCCAGTACATCTGGTGATCGCAATTTCACAAGAAATTCTGCTACGGGCACTCAAACTTTCATAGGGAAAGCTCTGGATGGCCATATCACGAACAAAGCAATGGAGACGATCGAGAACGGATTGCGTGCTTACAGCTATGACATGATGAGTGCCAACAGCCAGCGTCTATCCGCAACTCACATTGGGAACTTAGCAGGGCAGGATAGTAGAGTGATGACAACAACATCGCTCCATTCGAGCATTGAGCAATCTATTGGTTCTGAAATAGATTTGCTAAAGGCTCATGCCGCAACGGATGATAAGCACCCAAGGCTGTTGTCTGCCATCGGATCTGCAGGCTTCGAGAATAACAATGCCAGCGTCATGATGGGGCGCGATGATCACAGTTTGATTTTCGGAGCGAATAACCAACTATTTGCGTTGGACTCTCAACACCATTTAAAAAAGAGAGATCAACAAACTGGAGAATTTAAAGACCTTACGGACGCAGAGAGACTAGCTCTCCATGTTCAGGCACTGACAGGTGGTGGCGTTACTGTCTGCGGTATGACGGTAAGCGCTGATAACGGCACGGTTACAGATCAATTTGGTCATGAATTAACCCGTGATGCAAGCGGTGTTTTAAGAGTCGTTGAAAAGGATGGATCGGGTCGAAGTTTGGTGAGTATCGTCGTAGATGGTCTAAAAAGCGTCGCCACCGATATCCGCACGAAAGCTAACTATGTAGCCGATTTTGCAAACAACGCATTCTACGGAATCAATGGTTCCGGAATGCAATTATTCAGCTTCGATAACGTT
>CAJCIF010000187.1 GCA_903970355.1 Actinomycetota bacterium | reverse complement strand
GCCTTACCTAGCCGCGCAGTTTAGGCCAGAACTTGGCATAATCCGCGATCGTGAGGACGGCCGGGGGTTCGTCTTCGATAACCGGGTTCGAAGCGAACTCTCGCCCGAGAAAGCAGTTGTCGTTGTGGTCGTCATTGGTGTTACTGATTTCCCCTGCCAGCACATGTCCATCACCGGGATGGCCATAGAACTGGTGGCACAACCGAGGCGGAAGCTGGACGCTTTGTCCTGGTTGCAGGGTAATCGTTTCCTTCGCTTTCACCCGTGTGACGATGTTGTCCTGAACAAGCGCAACTTCGTCATCGAGCAAATCACGCTCATTTTCATGAGCCCAAGCGACTTCCAGAAGCAGGCGGCCGCCACTGCGGTTAAGCAGGTCCTCGAATTTCTTCCAGTGGAAGTGGTACGAGGTTCTCTGTCCTGGGCGCACGATCATGATCTTCTCGGCATAGCTCTGGGGCGTAACGAGTTTGCCGTCGGCACCGAGAAGCCCATTGCGGGCGACGAAGAGAAGAAGACCGTGCTGTTCGAAATTCGACTCTTCATTGGGATCGCTGAAGTCGGCGACGATCCATCCCAGCTCATGATTACGGATTTGATCCGCTTCCGGTCCAGCATCTGCCCAATCCTTGGGCGTATAGAAAGCCCAGGGTGGAAGATTGAATTTGTACTCGCGCACGGTGTTTTGTGCTTCGAGCAAAAGTCGGTTGAGTTTGCTGCGTTTCATAAGGATGCTCCTTTGTGATCCGTTGTTTTTACTAAGTTGTGGTACGCTTTCGCGCCCAGTTAAAGATTTACGTTTCAGCTAAATGCTGGACGCACTTGAAAGAAACACGCTGGCCTAGCGGTTTTGAAGCTGTTGAGTTGTTACGCTGAGACCGTGTTTACTCCCAAAATAAAAAATGACCGAAATGTACCTGACTCTATTAAATGAACTAGTCAAGAAGCAACTTGCGCGGATGTGGCTGAAAAGCTCGAACGTCGCGCCAGTAGAGCCCGAATGACGCTATCGAAAACGTCCGCGCGCTACCCCATAAATCAGACGAAAAAAGGGGCTCTCTACAGCTCCACAACTAAAAAAGGGCCGTCATTTTCTTTTTTAGCAATTCGCATGTAGACGCCGTTGTATCGTCTTGACCGATCAAAGTGGGCGAAACGGACTCATATGCGCGTCCGCAAGCCCGCTATGATTAGCACAACTCGCGCTGTTCGAGAAATCGAGAATTAGGGGACTCTCAAACGGCAGTCATCAAAGCAGCATGGTCAGCGGATAGCAAGAACTTCTTCGGCTCATCTTCTTCGATCGGAACGCTTGTAACATTGCGGCCCAGAAAACAATTGTCGGTCGTATCGTCATTGAGGGAGCTCACTTCTCCTGCAAGCACAACTTTGTCGCCTGGATGTCCGGAAAACTGATGGCACATTCGCGGCACCAATTCGACACTTTCTCCGGGTGAAAGCGTAATTGTTTGACCGGCATGAACCGTTCTTGCTATGCCATCAACTTTTACCTTTACCGGATCTTCAGTCATGGATAACTCATCTTTTGCAGCCCAGGCTAAATGAACGTTCAATCTGCCGCCGCTGCGATTGAGAAGATCTTCCGTCTTTTTCCAATGAAAATGGTACGGTGTCACCTGTCCGGAGCGCACTATCATGAACTTCTCAGCATAAGTTTTAGTTGTTTCAGGACTGCCGTTATGCAAGTGCCCGTTGCGGGCGACAAAAAGCACGAGTCCAAATTTTTCGAATTCGTTGGTGCCGAAGTCTGTGACTATCCAGCCCAGGCCGTGGTGGCGAATTTCTTCCGCCTCCGGACCTTGCTCGATCCACTTTTCCGGATTCCAAAATGCCCACGGTGGCAAGTGGCAATTGAAAGCGTGAAAGTGTTCGCGTGCCTCTTCGATGATTCTGTTTATTTGGCTGCGCTTCATTGATTAGTCCTCGTTTGTGCGCAAGTAAATTACCGCACTTGTGGGTGGAACAGCAAGATATACTATATGCCGTTGTATAACAAATAAAACAAAAATGCGCAGGTGTATGGTGGTGCTCATTCAAAGCACGCAACCATACACCTCGCAATGACACTAACGCACCGAAGGCAAAGCCTCGATTGGTGGAGTCACACCCATCTTAAAACAGACAAACGACAGAACAAGCACGAGTAAGGCAAGACAAATCGTCCAGCGTAATCTCACTTCATCACCTCCTTTCTTTTTAGATTCAATATTCAGATACGCCATCCGAAACATCATCTTTCTATCACCCAACCTGCATCGATTGACGCTATGCAAAGCCATTTGTCTTTAAGCAAGATGAGTCTTTTTCGGGCTCCAATGCGAAGAATGAATTGAGTGATGATTCACTCTATTGTTTTGCAGGTGAAAACGACGCACATTTCATGCGCTTCTAAATAATACTGATTGATGCACGTTTCAGTGGATCATTAGCAGCAATCTAAAACGGATCGCAATTCTAATTGGCACGATCACAAATCAAGAAAGCGCTTGCACCGAAAAGCTCTTCAGAAACTGTTCGACTTCTGTGTGTGTAGGTAAAGCAGGGATTGCACCAGCCTTTGTACAGGTGATTGCACCTATGGCATTCGCTCTTCGCACAATTTGAGCGACTGCATCAACAGACAAGTTTTTGAGTGCTTCACGGCGATTTTGTTCTTGATTCAATATGGCGAGCAAGCCGGATATCACCCCTGAGTTGAAGCCATCACCGGCTCCAGTAGCCTCCAGCAACATCACTTCAAAACCAGGCACCGTTCGACTGCCTTTTGCGCAACAAAAATAAGCACCGCGCGAATCGAGAGTAACAATCAAGAGCGGGATATCATGCTGTTTCCGTAATGCTTCCGCCGCATGTATCTCTTTTGAACCGGTGAGAAATGAAAGTTCGTCCTCGTTGATTTTTACGAGGTCGGCCCAGGCAAGTGTGGCAAGAATCTTTGTTTTGCAATGGTCAGGAGTCGGCCACAGACCCAATCTCACATTTGGATCATAGGAAATAAGCAAATTATTTGCCTTTGCCAGTTCCACTGCTTTCTGAGTGGCATCGTCAGCCGGGTTGCTGATCATAGAAATAGAACCGAAATGCAAAGCCTTTGCCTTTGCAAAAAAATCCGCTTTGAGATCGTTGCTTTCCAGTCTTGCATCAGCACAGGCTATTTTCGTAAATTCGGCAAGTTTGCGATCGCCTCTTGCTGTCGTCACAACATAAGCCATGCGCGTTTGTGCATCCGGATCAACAACGGTGAGCGTAACATCGATGCCTTCCGCTTCTAGAGTGGCTTTGAGCCAATGTCCAAATTCATCATCTGACACGCGCCCTATGAAAGCTGTGGAAACTCCCTGACGAGCCAGTCCCACTGCAGTGTTTGCCGGCGCTCCGCCGGGGGCTTTCGTAAAAGTTTGAGCCTTGTCCAACTCAAAGCCAACAGCAGTGGACACCCAATCTACTAGAACTTCACCCAAGCACAAAACATCGGACATGAATCGCCTCCATGAAAAGCGTCTTTCTCTCACGCAAGTGAATCGGGATTATATATGGGTGGAAGGGAAAATATGTTTTTCAGATGCTAAAAGAAGTCGAAAGATTTGTCTTATTATATTGTTTAGTATTTTGTCAAAAACAGAAAGGCGCCCGGACTGGGGCGCCTTTCTGTAGTTAGTAATGTTCTACTTACGCCGCCTCCTTTCTTGCAGTCGGCGTTTGTTCAGACAGTTGATCGTATCTGGCAACGTACTCCAATGTCGTAGTGACCGTTTCTGCAAACGACCAGGGCAACACTGATATCGAACAACCAGCCGGTGTTCCATCGTACGGATGCACTTGCTCGGGTAAAAGGCCTGCTGAATTGGCACGCGCTCGAACCCAGTCAATCAGGTCCTTTGCGCGTTCCAGATCAGACAACTTGGTAGCGCGATGAATGTACCATTTGGCAAGCCAGTTTGTTGTGATGATCCATGGATTACCAGGAATCTTCGGATCGTTGAAAACCATTCGCATGAATTCATCGGACTCCATGCGAGCCAGTCCGCCGACCCCCTTCTTGACCCACAGCCGATCTTCAATGGTTTCCATTGTGCGAACGATCCGTGCATCTTCAGGAGAAAACATTCCGTAGTACCACAGCGCATACATGCATGCGTCTACTGTTTCATCTTGAGTAACCAAACCATCTGGGCCTACTTCCACCATTCGAACAAAGCGGTTGAGCCTCTCGCTAAAGAGGTGTTGCTCGGTAGCCGCTTTAATGGCATCAGCAGTTTGGCCCCAAATGCTTGCTTTGGGATCACTCAAGACAGAACCAAGTCGCTCTGCCGATTTCAACCCGGCCCAAATCATTGCCACCGTAAACGCACTTACCCCATGCTTGAACTCCCAGAGATCAAAACTGGCATTAGGTAATTTCGTGTTAGCATCGATGGAACGGCAGAGAAAATCGGCAGCTGGACTCACCAACTGTTCGTACAGGTTTACACCTCCTTTCGTTTCGAACATAAATTCGGGATCGTTTGTGACTCGGCCTCGATTCCAGACCATGAACGGCACCACACCGGTTTCATCCAGTTGGATGGGCAAAATCGGCCGGCCCCAACGATCCCTGCTGGGGTGCCATGTTGTACCGCGAGCGCCGGAAGGACGATACTTCTGGTGAAAATATCCTTCCGGTGTAATCGTGTTTATGAGCCAGTAGTAGTAATCTCGAGTTACTTCCGG
>CAJCIF010000186.1 GCA_903970355.1 Actinomycetota bacterium | reverse complement strand
ACTTTTTTACTTTTCCAAATATACTAAAGTAAGCAGTAAATCAAGTTTGCCACCGATTGATCTTAGTGAGTTCCTTAAACCAACCTTAGTCGAGTAGCACCAAATGTGGTGGACTTACTTTCATTGCGAAATTGCAACGATCAGTGTGATCGTGAACTTGACTCTCATAGACTTCGCTAGCTGTGCAATATCAGTATCGTGGATTCGCGGTCGATTTAACCATTCCGCGCTGGCTCGCAGGGTTTTCCTTAATTGCAAATTGGCACGCCAGATCTCTAATTTGAGAGCAAGTCCAATTTTTCTTCAAATTAAAAGCGTCCTTCGCGGCATCTAAATATCAATCCTACATGCGCATCTGTTTCGAACCGGTTTCCAATGCCGATCGAATCACATACGCATGTTTTTGGCGCATGTTTTTGGCGCGTGTTTTTAGCGGCGCTTGATCGAAGTCTTGCTGGCAACTTTTGAAGCGAACAGGCTGTTGGTGATGTTCATCAACGGCAGCGCTTCTGCAACCTGGACCTTGCCTACGGAAGTAGCAAAGTCCTTCTAGAGAGGATTGTCTATGAACACTGAAGCACAAGTACAATTCGGGGTTGGTGCCCTTGTCCAGTACAAGCACGAACCCCTCATACTCGCAATACGACGTGCTTATGACTCCGACTTCAATGCCGGGGAATGGGAACTCGTTTACGGGCGTAAAAAGCAATTCGAAGGCCTCGAAGAAGCGATTCGGCGCGAGGCTCGCGAAGAGTTAGGTTTGGTCGATCTCGAAATTCGGAAGATGCTGCGTCTGTGGCATTTTTACCGCGGTGTCGTCGAAGCCAGAGCCGAAATTCTCGGAGTGACGTTTCTCTGCAGAACTTCCCAACGCGTTTTCCAGCTCAGTTCCGAACACACGGAATTTCGCTGGGTCTCGCCGCAGGACGCGCTCAATCTTATTCGGGTTGATGGCATCCAATGCGACATCAAGACGTTTCTCGAGCACGGAGACAAACTCCTGTGCACGGCGACCGACACTACCAGCAAATGGAAAGTCTATTGAAACCCGTTCTTAACAGCCAATCACAGCGTGTGATTGGTTTTTTCATCTTGCAATTAAAGGAGGTTAGGTATGCGCAACAATGTTTTTGAGGATCGCATGCAAGCGATCGCAGCCAGTCTTGACGGTTATGAATACCTCTGGGCTACGGACATCGATGGGACGGTAATAACGGACAGCATGGCACCAGCCGTCCTGCATTTTTGTGATCCGGCATTAAAGGCTGAGTGGGACTTTCTTCGCTTCGTGAAGAAAAGCCTCACTACAGCACAACATCTCCGCCTCTGTATGGAGGGAATGCTGGAACGGGCAGGTGGTTTGGCTGAGGTAATCGCTTTCGGCAAAAGTAACTGCACGCTCAAACCTGGGTTTGCAGAATTTCGTCGTAAACTCGCTCAGCACGGTGCTGGCATTGCCGGATTCACTAATAACGCAGAACAGCTGGTGGAGCCTGTTATCCAACATCTCGGCAGCCATTTCCCTGTTCTCGGAAATTGGCTGGACGAAGCGGAGCGGTTTTACACCAGGCACGGTGAAATTGGCTTAGACAAAGGCGAACCGATTCGTTGGTTGGCCAATCACGGCTTCAAAATAGTTGGTTATGCTGGGGACGGCATAGGCGACATTGAAGGCGGTCTGGCTACACGTGCTCTTGGCGGAACGGTGGTTGCGGTCGGTGAGAATGCAGATGGCTATGCGAGTGACTTCCACAGCCTGGCAGATCACCGGATCACTGACTATCATTCGATTCTGGATCAGGTTCCGGCGTTTGTGGAACAAGCCAGAATCGCTTCGCTGTCGAGGCGATCATGTTAATCCTCAGCTGTCCCTTTACGACATGATCGCGTTTTGTCCCGCGCGATCATGTCGTTTTTTCTTTTCACTGTATAACTATAAAAAATAGTAAATTGCCAGGAAAAAAAGGAAAACTGAGACCATGGAGAAGCTCTATTCATAAGAGCTCCTCCATGTCCCGGTTTTCCTTAGCATGTCGCGCATCCGTTCTTCATCCCGTCTACGAGGTGCACACGCGTGCCATCAGGCAATGCGATGTCCTTCAACTCGTGGAAGGTCATTTGCACAAGCGACATACCCGGATGCAAGCGGTATGTGTTGCCTGTGACATTCAGCACCTCGAGTACGAACTTGGATCGTTCAGTACCGTTGTGCATCGTGTCAGAGCTGGTGTCGGTGAAGATGCCAGCTCTTGCCGTTCGCGAACGACCAGTGGCTCGACCGGAAACCGGGTGTCCATCTTCTGGAGCGGGGTCGCGACGAAGGGTTAGCCTCTCCGCGGTCCGCATGTGGATGAACTGCCACGGTTTGAGGCGGAAGAACCCACCAGGCTCGATTTGATATTCGGGCCAGGCGTCGGTGAAGTCCACGAGCGAATTGTCGAGATGGCCACCCCGTTCCTTGATGAACTGGGCTTGATGCCGACGCCAGGCGAGCCAGCGGACGACATTGTCTGGACGCCAGTTGCACGGGCCTAGAACTTTGCCCGAAACAGCATCGACTTCCAGTCCACTCGGTGGAACCTTGACCCAGTCATCGAGGGTGAGATTGATGGCATCCGTACTCAGAGCACCATTCTCACACTCAGCTCGGGTCGCCAGATTCGGTTGCGGATCGATTTCGATGACGCGCAGCCGTATAGCCTCTCTGAGGCTTTGATTGTCTAGTTGCATAATTATTCCGTTTGGTTGTGCTACGCCACTTTTTCCGAGCCGGAACAGCCGTTCGGGCGTGGCGGAGCGAGTTCAAGCATGATTTGAAGAACCTCTTCCGGGTCATCGGTGAGCCGGAAAAGATCGAGGTCCTCCCAGCTGATCCGACCTGCTTCGGCAAGGTCTTTCAGCAGCTTCTGAATCGGGCCCCAAGCGTCTACGCCGACACAAACGACCGGCTTTTTGGCAAGGAGTCCCAGTTGGACTTGAGCGAGTACTTCGAAGAATTCATCCAGCGTTCCAATGCCGTAGTCAAAGAAAACGTAGCCATCTGCCTGCAGGAAAGCGAACTTTCTGGCAAACAGATCGTGGAACGTGATGCTCAACGAAGTGTGGGGATTTGAGACTTGCTCGAAGATAGCATCAGCGATGATCCGAAGACCGATTGCCAATGCGCCCCCTTCCTGCGCGCCGAAAGCGAACGCTTCCATAAACCCAGGACCTTCGCCCTGAATTACGTTGTAGTGGGGAGCGAGCAGTCTTGCGACTGTAACGGCTCTTTCGTATTTGGGCGTACCTTTCGGTTCACGAGCTGAGCCCATGCCCGCAATAGTGCGCTTCCCGGTTGAGGCCATCAAGTCCATCGCCTCAACCGCTTCTGCGAAAAGCACGGCGCACTTGCGTTTGCGAGCCGGGCTCATTTTGCTATCACGAAGACGCGCGACATAGGTGTCGAGCATTTCTTCGTATGCTGGTAACACCACTCGGGGACCAGTCTTCTTACCATTCGTATCCATAGCATTCTCCTTTTGCAAACGTGACGAACCATCGCCCGTTTGGCTGACTAAACGTCTGCGCCAGTGCAGTTACCTGTAAGCGAACGAGCTATATAGGGTGCTCAGCGTTAAACGTGGTTGGTGATTGAAAAACGCACTGATTGGCGCGTTACGTGATTGGCACAGCTCACCTCATCGGAGGGATTGCTTTGCCGAAAGCGAGTTCGACCTGCCTACCTGCCCTCAATTCACGCCAAATCGGATCTCGCTTTTTCGCAAGCGAAGATGGTTGGAACCGATGCTGGTGGGGATAGAGGTGGGCTTCCTAGAATTTTGGAAAAAAGACAAATCTGATTGAAGCCTAGTAGGCACAGTTACGTAACACAACAGCCTTAAGGTTAAAGTGGGCCGTGCCAGATTAGATTTGCATCTCCGCAACTCGCGGAGCTTGCGTGGGAGCTTATTGAGTAATTTTTTACTGGATAATCAGACTAAAAGTTGTGGTTGGAAGATTCGCAAGGACGCACCAGCATTGCACTTGGGAAGATCGATTGGCCGGAAAAAATGCGATTTAATGCGTAGAACTTGTCAGCACAGGCGCTAGAGCAACTTACTTTCTCTTTCTGATTTGCCACCACCCGCAGTGCGTTCCCGGCAACTGTACAGGTTGATCGTCGCTTGCGCTAGGTATTCAACATTCGAAAACAATCTATTGCTGCCCGTAGATTGCTTCATTAGGGTCGAACTATCAATTCCCATTCGGCATCGAGAATTTCAAGGCAAATAACAACAACAACAAGGCAGCACTAATACATTGCCTCTGAAATTCCGTGATTCGGTCGGGATAGACATCTGACGCGCCAGTTCTTCGTTCCTCTTCTACGAACGGAGGGACTGCGCACACACACGAGGAGAAACAATGCAAAACAGAATACGTATGACACAACTAACCACCATCCGGAAGAACAGACTCCACAAGTTCGCTGCGAACATGCAAACTTTCCGAGTACTCGACTTTATGTTCGATGGCGTCGAACTTAAAGCTCAAAAGCTCACAAAACACGGAAAAAAGCACGGCAAAAAGGGATTGAATCGCTTCCATTACTGCCGGCAGAAAGTCGAAAAGAAGTACCCCATGTCGCAAAGGGATGTCGCTGAAGCCTCCATCGCGATTTACCTTCACGACGTGGGACGTATTTTCGGTTCTCGCCCGCACTATGTGATGGGAGCTTTGCTTGTCTTTCTAATGCTTCTCTTTTACGGTGTGCCGCTCGCTAGCTGTTATCGAATTGCCTACGCGATTCGCTACCACGCTCCGGAACACATCATGAATGGAAAGCTCAAACTCAACATTCAAGCCTGGCTCATACTGATCGACAAATCTCTCGATGGTGTTAAGCGCCTGAGAAAGGAAGAAGCCGCGGTGATTGAGCTCATGCTTCGTGAAGGCAGGATCCGCGACTACTGTGGCTGTCCGGTGGACGGTCCGCACATACTACGCGGCAAGGGCATCGGTAACTTAGGCGATCACGCCCACCACCATTTGGTGAATGGCGCTCTCTGCGAACCTCAGCCTGAATATCAGTTTGAGGATGATGCAGACCTAGGCTTAATTGCCGAATTACTAATGGGTGCGAACATCGATGTTGCAGATCGAGAATTGATTTTCGCCCTTTTCGGTCCAAGGTTCTTAGCGGTTCTGAACTGCTTTGCGTTTCTTGGAATACCAGCAAACATCGTGCTTGTTATTGGCGGTGTTCGCGAACACTATCACCCAAACGACGGCGGCGAGTGGCGCTGCGTTCGAAAGGACGAAACCTATGCTCGGCAATGTTAAGTTGAGGGAGTTAATCGAAAGCGGGACGATTGGCATTACGCCGCAACCTAAATGGCCCGATGATTATGGCGAGACAACCGTGCATTTGCGTGTCGGTTGCTGCCTCTACATCGTGCCATTCTGGCGGCGGCTTTTGTCACTTCTGCACATCCGTCGTCTGCGATGGGATCCTAAACAAGAAACAGTCACAGAACTGTGGAAGCGGGTAGGAAAGAAGGTGATTCTCAAGGATGGTGAATCCATCTGGTTAAGCCCATTCAGTTTTGTCGTGGGCGAAACTCTCGAACATGTCCGTCTTCCGTATGAGGACAGCGAGGGGTTTGCGTGGCGTGGACAGTTCACGACACGCACTGCCAATGCTCGTGGAGGCGTAGGTGGTGAGCTTAGTGCCCCGATTATTGAACCGGGTACTAATCACAGGATCACCTTTGAACTCCACGTGATTGGTCCGTTTGGTGTCCGGCTGCATCACGGCGCCGATCTCTTCAACTTTTCGGTCGGAAGAGTTGAAGGCAAGGTCGAGAAGGTGCACTCGAGAACTAACGGACAAGTTAGTCCGATCCGCGAGTTGGTTGTCTGATTACCCTGCAAGTCGTCCGTTCCTCCCGTTGGGACGGCGATTTGCAGGGTGTCAGCCCTTCTTTTTTAATGAATGAATATACGAATGCATATAGTATAAATGCTGTCGTTCGAAACTTCTGCCAAACAAAAAATAAAGAGGACGATCTTTCGAAGCGAAAGCCGAACGAACCCCTGTCAGAAAAGCGAACCAAAATCCTCCAATGGAGCCGAACAAACCCCTGTCAGAAAAACGAACCAATATCTTCCAATGGAGCCGAACAAGCCCCAGTCAGAAAAACGAACCAATATCTTCCAGTGGAACTGAACAAATTCCGTCAGCAAAGCGAACCAATTCTGTCATCGAAAACTGACGATTTTCTGCCAATTGAATTCCGCCAACCAATCACCGATCTGCACTATTTCTGACTATCAAAACCGTCAGAAATTCCGCAAACCGGCTCCCCGACTCGTCCTTTTTTTCAATTTTCACTACCTGCCCGAATTCATCCCAGAATTCGGACCGCAA
>CAJCIF010000185.1 GCA_903970355.1 Actinomycetota bacterium | reverse complement strand
GTTGCGTTACTTGAAGAGTCTCATATTGGTTGCAACTTGTCTAATGGCTCGTGGCAAAGTTGATGAGGAAATTGAGATCAGGAAGCAAATAGTGGAACTTGCATCTTCTTCCGGCTATTTTTGCGATGCGGCTAAGTCATGCGATTTTTTAGCCTGGCTGCATCGGAAGAAAAAAGATATCGTTCACAGTAAACATTGGGCCGAGCGTGCCATTGGATACTATGAGCGCTTAGATAACGATGTTTGTGCTTGCCGAAAGCAACAACACCATTTGCACGGAAAACTGGCGGCATTAGAAGCCTGGTTCGCAAATGATTCTTTTCGAGAAGGCTTCTTGCCGGCAGCGGAGATGCGGGCTCAAAAAGCCCTGGCTCTAATCGCCAAATGTTCCGACGATGAGGCAGACCTGGCCATGATGAGACTTATGGACTTTTTCTTCGATTCAAAAGACTGGAAAAACTTTGAACCGATTGCCACTCGTTATATCGCCATAAAGCATCCCGAGACCGACAAGACCAAAATGTATGTTGCTGGTCAGGCATTAACCCGTTTGGGCACCATATATGGAGCGACACCCGATAAATATTCTCAAGCCGAGACAGCTCTTCTTTCCGGAATTGAATATGCCAAAAAATCGGGCAGGGATGGCTTACTCACTAAAGGCCAATCCGCGCTGACCGCTCTTCAAAAAGGTCACTAACGTTTTACCCAGCCGGTGCCGTGGCATACGGGGCACGGGCCGGTATCTATAGCACTCTTGCCGTCAGCTTTGATAATGTGTCCGATGTGATGCTGACTGAAATATTGTGTTCCGCCCTCTTTTTTGTAATCCATCCATACTTCATTATCCGAATATCCATCCATGTGTTGTTTATGCCAACCTGGTGTTGCAGCAGTCAAGCATCCGGCAGTGCAAGGAGAATATCCCATTCTTGCTGCTTCGGCGATTGTTGCTGTCTGAGGTGGCGCCTGACCTTTTGCAGCTGGAGCAGCAGCCGTAGCATGACCACCGGAAGATGTTTCCATTGGCAATTCGGTCAGCTCTTCCAAAGCACTTTGGGCTAATTGTCTTGTTTGGGCGTTTGGTGCGTTTTTAGCAACCCAATCGAACTGCTTTTGTGCTTGTTGAGCTTTTCCCAATTGGCGATAGCATTTACCGAGCATAAAATGAATAGATGCATTTCCCGGCGCCTTTTCATCTAGCGTTTCGAATTCAGAAACGGCCCGCCGGTAATCACCCTTTGCAAATAGCTGTGTTGCTTCGTTCCATGTCGGCGCTGCCTGAGCTGGTAGTTGAATACAACAAATTAAAGCCGAAAGCATCGGAATTCGGAGCCACATAGTATTGTTCACCTCGCCTGCATCGATTTCATTCTGAGGTGGCCATGCCACAACAAAATTCGGATCAAACCTGATTCGTTGATTAACTATCTGATGCGAGCAAAATCGATAAATGCTTGTTCGGGATCTGTCGAAACAAGTTGGAGCTTGACTTTATCCCCAACATCCAGTCCCTGGGCGTTTCTTATGATGCGACCTTCGGCCGGTGGCTTAAACAGCCGGACGTACACAGCGTCGTCTTTGACACCGGTTACGATACCATCGAAATGTTCTCCGATATGCTTGCTCAGGAAAACGGCCGCCGCAACTTTGTGCATTGTCCGTTCAACTTTTTTGGCGGCGTGTTCGCGCTCTGTGCATTGAGCAGCAATTTGTTGAAGTTCATCCGTTGAATATGGATTGGGAAGCCCTTGCAGAGCCGCTTTCACCAGGCGCTGCGTGACTAGATCCGGGTAGCGACGATTGGGTGCAGTGGCGTGCGTGTAATCATGCACGGCCAATGCGAAATGTCCTTCATCCGGTTGGCCGGGAATCGCTACAACATATTCTCCACTGCCTAATAATTTTACGATTGTTAGAGAGAGATCCGGAAAAGTGCTTGGATCTGCCTGTCTTCGCGTCGTGAGAAACTGCGAAAGCGATTTTGCATCTGGCGTTTCAGAAAGGTTGAAGCCCAAACCTTTTGCTACTTCAACAATTTTGGACCAACGCTCCGGCGTTTTTACAACTCGTCTCAAGGATGGCAGTTTCTTTTCTTCCAAAAAACGAGTCGTCGCAATGTTAGCCACAATCATGAAGTTTTCGATTAGTTCTCGGGCTGGGTTTTCATCCACTAGAGCCAGGCCGACAATATCATCACCATCAAGTACGGGCGTAATTTCTTGCGTTTGCAAATGAAGCGCGCCTGCGTTTTTGCGCAGAGCATGAATTCTTTCGGTGAGCTGATTCTGGAATAGAAGCTGGTCCTTAAGACCATCTACACCTGAAACTTGGTCCGGCTCATCTCCTTGCTCTACAAGCCATTTTCCGATTGTCGCATAATCGAGTTTGGCATGATTTCGCACTATAGTTGCGTAAACGCTGGAAGACTTGCAGTTGCCGTTACTGTCCAGCACCATTTCTACGACAATCGATTTGCGGTCCTGATCTTTCAGCAAAGATGATCTCTTATACGAGAGTTCATCCGGCAGCATTGGAAAATTGATAACGCCTGTATAAATAGAAGTAGTATTTGTACCCGCATGTTTATCCGTCGCTGAACCAGCGGGGACAAAGGCATCTACATCTGCGATGCCGATATAGAGCTTCACATCACCACCATCGATTTTCTCAGCGTATTCAATTTGATCGAGATCTTGCGAATCGCTGTTATCAATTGATGACCAGAGCGAATTCCGCATATCGCGACGATTGATATTTTCGGCTCGTCCATCCGGCGGCAACTTTGAAATTTCCTGCGCTATCTCAGGTTCAAAACTGGCGAGGAAGTTTGCCTTGAGCATTTCTTCCCGAGCTCGCGCCTTCAAGTTGTAATGGACTACATTTTGCCCAGGTTGATTATTGCCCTTCACTCTTCTCTCTCCTCGGCCAAAATCTCATTGATGAAGTGTCGATATTTTTTCAAATTCTCGCGATACTCATTGGGATCGTGATCGCTTGTTGGTTGACGTTCGCTTTCGCTTTTGAGCCAGGGTGCAAGCTCAAAAAGTCTTTCCGGCTTTACCCATCGTCTTGCCAACAGAATGTCTTCCGTGAGCATTCCGGTTACTTCGATATCTGTCTTTACAAGCTGAGCCTGGGCAGCCGAAATCACCTTATTCTGAACAAGAATTTCCAGCAAATCTGGCGGTGCTTCGTCGTTGCGCTGTCCTGATTCAGTCATGGTTCAGAGCCGATGCGGGCAGCAGGAAGCTGTCTGCCTAAGTGATTTCAATGTCTATGCGTTTGCCATAACGGCTCCCTGCTGCTCGAATGAGCGAACGCAAAGCCGATATTGTTTTGCCGTCTTTACCAATCAGCCTTCCCGTTACGGTTGGATCGCAAGTTACGGTCACTTTCGATCTGCCCGGATAGAGAACTTCCCGCTCGAATTGTAGGGTGTCGGGTTCACGGGCCAGTACTTTCAGGATGTACTCGGCCAATTCTTCGGGGGCTGTGGAAGAGGCTAACTCGCTGTTGAAGCGGGGGCGGTTTCCGGTCTTTTTAAAAGGGCGGCTACCGTATCGCTTGCCTGGGCGCCTGTTTTCATCCATTTTTCGATTGCTTCTTTATCGAGCTTGAGTGCTTTGGAACGGGGATTGTAATAGCCTAATTCTTCAGGGGCTGTGGAAGACGCTAGCTCGCTGTTGAAGCGGGGGCGGTTTCCGGTCTTT
>CAJCIF010000184.1 GCA_903970355.1 Actinomycetota bacterium | reverse complement strand
TGGAACTGGTCTCGAAAGAGCTTGCAAAATAAAATAAACGAACAAGAAAGCAGAAGAGATATAAACGGCAATTATCGACCTAGAGATTACTGAGTCGAAGCGTAATTACCCTCTCAAAAACTCATTAAACATCAGATCAATAAATGTTTCCATCGGCTCCAATGATTTCAATGTTGTAGCACGAAAAACCGCTCCACCCCAGCCAATACAGAAAAATTCGGCGAGACGCTGAGCGGGAACAGTTTGGATAATTTCACCCAGTTGCTGTCCTTCTTCTATGCAATCTGCAAACAGTCCTCGCCATTTCGCCATAACATTTGCAAGTTCATCTCTAAGCAATGAGCTTTGATCGGACATTTCTTGACTGAGGTTTCCGATCAAACATCCTTTGCGACATTCTTGCTTTTCGAAATCATCCTTTTCCGCTTCGCAATAATCGCGTAAGCGTTGTAGTGGGCTTCTGAGCGGATTTCTCAAAACACGCAAAAGCTTGGTTGAATATTCTTGATCGAACTGATGAATGATCGAAATTGCAAACGCTTCTTTGCTTTCGAAATAATGATAGAAGGATCCCTTTGGTATTCCTAAAGATGAGAGCACCAGTTGCACACCTGTATTGGTGTAACCTTTTTCCAACATGAAGTCCATGCCGGCTTGCAAAAGTGCATTCCTTGTATCTTGCTTTATTGCAGCCTTAGTCCCCATATCAAAACACCTCCTCCACCAAATTAATATCCTCTACTGCATAGCCAAGCGAACTTTTGTTCCTTCTTGCAAGGAATCGCTTGGATTTGCAACCAATTTTTCGGTGCCTTTCAGGCCACCGACAACTTCAATTTGTTTGCCAAGATCATCACCCAATTGAACAGGTTGAATGCGAATTGCACCGTCAGCTACAAGAGCCACCTGCGGTCCTTCTGCTCTCGATATTAAAGCTGTAGCTGGAATGACAAATGCATTGACGGAACTTGGAACACTAAATGCAACGTCTGCATACATTCCCGGTGCCAACATCATCTGACCATTCGGAATATGTATTTCAGTTTTTAGAGTTCGCGCTGTGGCATCAAGAGCAACTGATGTTCTTTTCACTTCACCGGAAAAGATCTTGCCCGGGAACTCTTTCAGAGTTACTTGCACAGATTGTCCTGTATGAATACCTCGAGCGGCATACTGAGGAACATCTACAAATACTCTCACTGTGTCTATGCGAGCCAAACGATACAAAGTTTGATGCGATGAATCGGAGCCCGATGAAATAAGCGAACCTTGATCGATATTTCGTTCCGTGATGACACCAGCAAACGGTGCAAGCACCTTTTGAAATTTCTGGTTACTGTTGGCGACGCCTTCTCTGGCACGTGCCGCTTCTACGTTGGCATCTCCTGCGGCAAGGCTCGCCACTTGCGCCCTAACAAGCGCTTTTGCTGCTTCCACTTGCGATACCGCTGAGCGCACTTTCTCTTCGCCAGCATTTGTGGCTGCCCTTGCTGTCTTGTAGTTTGTTTCCTTTTCGTCAGCATCTTGCGAAGAAACTGCACCTTGTTTTACAAGCACACTCCAGCGATTTGTTGAAATAGCAGCAAACTTCTCGGCACTTTGCATTTCGATTAGATTGGCTTTCGCTTGAGCTAAATCCGCTTCTGCCGTTATGAGATCAGCTTTCGCCTTATTCAAGCTCGCTTCTGCCTGCGCTCTGGCTGCCACATTAGTCAGCACCATGGCCTTGGCTTCTTTGGCGCTTTCATCCACTTCTGGTGTTTCAATTTCAGCAAGCAATTGCCCGGCTTTTACACGATCACCAATATCTACAGAACGATTACGCACATAGCCGTTAGCACGTGCATAAATACCGGTTTCAAGAATAGCTTCGATGTTGCCCGGCAAACTGACTTGACGAGTGGCAGGAGCCTTTTCTAACTTAATTGCTGTTACTTCTGGTAATTGCGCTACGACCTTTTCGTGGGCTGAATCTAATTCCGCTGAATTCATCACGCGGGGATAAACTCCGATCGGGAGAGCCAGCGCCATGAGCAAACCCGATGCTCCGATCAGTTTTACGATGCCACTTTTGCTACGAATGAAATCCGCCGTCATTTGGTGACTCCCTTTAAAAGCTTCAATACAAATAGAATAGACCGGTCGTCTCGGTTAGTCAATAGTCTATCGAACTATTTAACTTTTGATAGCGAGCTCTACCTTGCTAGCGGCAGCTGATTGGGCTTTCCGCCCGTGAATCATTGTAAAAACTACCGGTACAAAGAAGAGGGTGAAGAGCGTGGCAAAGCCTAATCCACCAATAACTGCCCGTCCCAGGGGGGCATTTTGCTCGCCACCTTCGCCCAGTCCGAGAGACATTGGGATCATGCCGACTATCATGGCAACAGCCGTCATTATGACGGGCCGGAGCCTGGTTTTTCCAGCTTCTACTGCAGCAGCCCGCGGGTTCATACCCTCTTCGAGCTTCTCATTAGCAAACGTAATCATAAGTATGCTGTTTGCCGTAGCAACTCCCACGCTCATAATCGCCCCCATTAGAGACGGCACGTTGAACGTGGTAGTCGTTAAGAAGAGAATCCACACGATACCAGCGGCGGCACCAGGCAAAGCCATGATGATAATGAGCGGATCCGTCCAGCTTTGAAAGTTTATAACCATAAGTAAATAGACAAGAACAATCGCGCCTAGAAATCCAATACCAAGCTTGAAGAAGGCTGTGTCCATGCTCTGGACAAGACCGCGCACAAATATCTGATTGCCCGGCTTCATTTTGGCATTGTATTCGGCCACAATCTTTTGAATGTCCTGAGACACTCCACCTAGATCTCGCGATTGCACGTTGGCATAAATGTCATAGACCGGTTGAATGTTGAAATGACTAATAACGCTTGCTGCCGTGCCCCTTTCAATCGATGCAACGTTGCCCAGATATTCTGCTTGTCTTGTAGTTGCAGTCGATAACGGAGTTTTCAAAATTGACTCGACGGAGTCTACTTTGTACTGAGGGGTTTGCACAGCAACGAAATATTGCACACCTGTTTGCGGATCGACCCAATAATTTGGTGTCACTTGCGTGTTGGAACTCAAGGAGACAAGAACATCGTTTGCAACATCTACTTGAGCCAAACCAAATTGAGCAGCGCGTACTCGATCTACAGTTAAATTAAGAACCGGTGAATCAACTTCCTGGTGAAGATGGACATCCGCTGCCCCTCTCACTTTGGCTACTTTCGTCATTATGTCTTTTGTGATTTGCAAATTTTCGACTTTGTTATAGCCGGCAACACGAATATTTATAGGCGCCGGCAATCCAAAACTGAGAATTTGGTTGACGATATCGGCAGGTTGATAATAGAAAGTCAGGTTTGGAAACTTCTCGATTAGATGCGCTCTTACAAGCTTCATATATTCAGGCGTGGAATGTGTTCGATGATGCTTGAGCGAAACCAGAATTTCGCCATCTGCCGTGCCAATTGTGGCGCTGTCACCAAAGGCCAGATTGAATGCTTCAGCGGGCACTCCGATGTTATCTAGAAGGAGTTCAATTTCATCGCGCGGAATGACGTTGCGAATTTCCGCCTCAACAGCACTAAAGACTTGCTCTGTTTTTTCTATGCGCAGACCGCTTGGTGCTTTAACGTGAAGGCGAAATTGTCCGGCATCAACAACCGGGAAAAAATCTCGTCCCACAAAAGGCAACAAACAAGCAGCACTTGCTAAAACCATCATGGCAACCGTAACGATCGCCCATGGCGTATGGACAGACCAATCCAATCCGTTCACGTAGACTGCCCGAATCGCTTCAAACCGATCGTTGAATGCGTCGTGAAACTTCTCGAAAATGCCCTTCGTATGTTTGCGATTGTGAGCTTCTAATTCAGACCGCAACATATATTTCACCATAACCGGCACAAGCGTTCTGGAAAGAATGTAGGAAGCAAAAACCGCAAACACTACTGCCAGAGCAAATGGCACAAAGAGAAACCGCGCTGGTCCTTCCAGGAGCACAACCGGAATAAAGACTATACAAATAGCTGTTGTTGCCACAAAGGCAGGCACGGCTATTTGATCGGCACCATCCAATATGGCAGTTTGCAGTTCTTTGCCCATTGCGATATTGCGGTGAATATTCTC
>CAJCIF010000183.1 GCA_903970355.1 Actinomycetota bacterium | reverse complement strand
GAAGATGCAAGATCGAGAGCTTGAGAAGAAGCTGCGTGAGACCAGACTTTGGACCTATCTTGGAGATCAGGAAAATCCATATGTGGTATTTGACTTCACGAAATCTCGCAAGCGAGATGGTCCGGCAAATTTTCTGAATGGGTACAAAGGATATCTGCAAGCTGATGCGTTTGCAGGGTACGACTGCATCGTTGCTGGTGGCGAAGTAACGGAAGTTGCATGCATGGCTCACGTGCGTCGCAAGTTTTTCGAAGCTTTGACAAGCAGTAAGGAAGCGCAGCATGCTTTGGCAATAATTCAGGAAATGTATTTGATCGAAAAAGAAGCGAAAGATTTGGAAGCCGATGAAAGAATGGCAGTCCGACAGCTCAAATCTATTCCATTGCTTAGAGAGTTTAAAGCCTGGTTGGACAGCGAAAGACTAGTCGCATTACCAAAGAGTCCGATTGGCAAAGCGGTCATGTACACGTTGAATAATTGGCAAGCGCTGAATCGTTTTGTGGAAGATGGAAATCTCACCATCGACAACAATCGTGCTGAAAACGCTTTGCGCAAAATTGCGGTTGGTCGAAAAAATTGGCTTTTCCTGGGCAGCGAAACTGGTGGCAAGACGGCATCAATATTCGCTAGCATCGTGGCGAGTTGCAATCGGCATGGTATCGATCCATTCGCTTACTTAAAGGATGTTTTCTCGCAATTGGCAGCTGATTCGCAAGTTGATTTGGAAAATCTTTTGCCGGACAAATGGCAAAAGGAGCGCGCCGATTTAGCCGCTTAATGCACTTTGCCGGACGGATACCAGCTTTCCGTTTCCAATTGCATAGGTTTTTTCCGCTTTGCCCATTTCCCCATAAGCTCGCAAGCCACATCTACCATATCCGGGTCAAATTCCCTCACGTAGTCCCGATAACGTTCGAAGCGCTGGTCCGTTTCTAATCTTTCAAGAATTATGCTCTGGTGCAGCCCACTTGAAAGCAGCTCCAGAAGTGCATCTTGATACTCTATAAGTTCTGATTTCTCAGGCATAGTAAAACTCCAAGATCTGTTGCATAGTTTCGAAGTCGTCTCGAAATTCCTGTTGCGATTCTGGATCCATCATGGTATTTCCCAACCTTTCTAAAATCACATATTCAATATTTGGACAAAGCTTCAATGCCAATGTCGCTAGATTGAAAACTTCTTGCGGCACGGAATCATCATGCGTGTCTCGCCTCACAGCAATTCGCTTTCCTGATACCGATGGGGTCCATGACCCACCAGATATATGTATTTCGTAGACTTTTGACAATGGATATGAGTTCAACAGTTCAAGTTCTGGAACACCAAAATTCTCGAGTTGGCAGTAGATGTTGTGCAAGTCTAACAGAAGAAAACCATCAACCTCAGAAATCAACTGATCGAGGAAATCACCTTGCCGTTTTACGTCTTCAATTCCAAATGCAAATGCTAGATTCTCCAGCCCTACGGGGCACTGTGTTGCATTCGCATAACGCTTCAGCATTTCCTTCCCTGTCCGGAGAGATTCAGAATTCATTGGTACCGTTATCGGTGCACCATATGCAATTGGTCCCGCTTCGGAAAAACCAAAATGTTCGGATGCATGTACATACTTTCGAGCTTTGAACTCTTCTCGTGCGTGATCTAGCCATGATTCTTGTCTTTTCGAAAATCGCGCTGACAGCGGAGAGAGATTAACGCCATGTCCAGTTAACGCATTTGAGATACTAAAGCGATCGACAATTTCTTGGCACCATGGCTCGACAGTCACGCCATTCCATGGAAAATCAAAACTCCATTCTATTGCTTGAACCAACTTCTCTTCGAAAAGCTGTGCCGAAGCCTGATGGAAGTCATCAGTCGGCATGAGGGAGAGTCCAAGCTTTGGTCTAAGCTGATTCATGCGAAATTAGCCCATGCCGCATAATTCGCTACCAGTCTGCTTTTCCACTTTCCACCAAACAAGAGTACCGCACCCAACAGATTGTGGATAAAGAATACTGTCATCATTGCAGCCCACCAATTCAAATAGAATCTGTTTTTCTTTCTCACCCATTGCAACTTTGCCAAGTTGCATGTACCAAACCGCTAAATCTCGGTGCGCTTTTCTTCTTACATGGTTCGTTGTGGGAAGTCGATCAGCCATCTTGACGGCTCTTAATCTGAGCTTTTCGCTTTCTTTGAAGTCCGTTTCTGTAAAAGATGATCCTATTTTTTGTCGCAGCCATGGGTTGTCTATTGGCATAGGCATTTGGTCAGGAATCGGGAAAGGCAATAAGCCATTGGCCATGGAATTCAAAATTGATGAGGCTGTTCTTATTTCTTCCTCATTAACGGGTGATCCACCCTCACAGGATTTAAAAGAATCTTCCAAAATATTGTTGTATTTCTGCGCTTGATTTATCACGCCCAATTTTTGAAATAGTCGCGAAGCTATGTAGTGCAGGTTCAGCTTTACGTATCTATCAGGAATTTTGTCAACTTGAATCAATGCTTTCTGAATTGCTAACTCTGCAAGAACTGAGTTTTCATCTGCTATCGGATATAAAAATTCAGTTGCGTTCTTTTTTGCGTTGGTTCCCTGATTCCAGTCGCGTAAAGAAACCCTGTCAGTCCAGGAAACGATCATTTTTTCCGTTAACTGCATACTACCTCGTTCGCTCGCATAGTCACGGAACAATTTTTCCACCACAGTCCTATTGTCCCCATCGAGATATGTGCCTGCAAGCGCCAGCAAATAAAATGCTCGGAGCTCTGGGGTAATTCTTGTATTATTCTCAATTCCTTGTATTACCGAGTCCGTTGACGGGATTTTATTTTCGGATAAGGCAGGCAATTGCGAATTAAGCATGCTTCCAGCAAAAGCAATCGCCAATAAAGCTCTTCTATTCACGATCTAGCCCATTCCACATGCCAAACCACGTTCTTTATTTTCGGTTGTCCACCAAATAAGATGGCCGCACGCACCTTGTATTGCATAAAGAATATGATCATCCTGTATGCCAACTAACCCAAATAGAATCTGTTTTTCTTGCTCCGACTTAGCTGTTTTACCAAGTCTCATGTACCAAAGTGCCAAATCTCGGTGCGCCTTTCTTCTCAGGTCATTCGTTGCAGCAAGGCGATCCGCTATCTTCTCAGCTCTCAATTTTATCCTTTCGCTTTCCTCGAAGTCCTTATCTGTAAAAGGAGGTACTGCTTTTAATTGCGCCGCCTCGAATAGGTTTTCTGCTGGGTTTAGGTTCGGTATTTGAACAGGGATCAAACCATAACTCATTGAATCCAAAACCGAATAAGCTGCCTTAACTTCTTGCTCATCAACCGGCGAACTTCCTTCGCAAGATTTAAAAGCTCCTTCCAAAACTTCATTGCATCTTCGCACTTCACCAGCATTTCCCATCTTTTCAAACAATCGCGAAGCTATGAAATAAAGGTTTAACTTCGCAAACTGATTAGAAGTCTTTTCCAGCTGAGTCAAAGCCTTCTTTATTGCCGTATTTGCAAGAACTGAGCTTTCATCGTCTACCGGATGTGAATCCCCTATTCCGTCATTCTTGTTATTGTTCTTGGGATTGGAGGAACGTAAGGAAGTCTGGTTAGCCCAAAGAGCCAAACCGGCTTCCCATTTCCACATAGTTTGTGGTCCTTTCGTAACGAACTGGTATTGCGCCTCGGCTTTAGTTTTATCGCCACGTTCAAGATAAGCACTTGCAAGTCTCATCAACCAATATGCTCGGATTTCTGGCTTCATCAGCGCATTATTATCTATTCTCTGTATCACCGAATCCGTTGATTCGACATCGTTTTCAGATAACGCAGGCAACTGCGAATTTAGCACGCTTCCTGCAAAAGCAATCGCTAATAAAGCCTTTCTATTCATTGGTTTTCTAATTAGCATCACATTTACGAACCAGTTTCATACTGCATTAATGCAATCTAGCCCATACCACATCCCGCAGCAATGATACGCTTGTCTGTTTGCCACCACGTGAAGTGACCACAACCAACTGATTGCGGATAAAGAAGCCTGTCATCATTCGAACCAACTAATTCAAATAGAATTTGCTTTTCTCTATCAGCCATCGCTGTTTTGCCTAATTGCATGTACCAAAGCGTTAAATCCCGATGTGCCATTCTTCTCAAATGATTCTTCGGAGAAAGTCTGTCCAGCATTGTGGCGGCTCTTAATTTCAGTTTTTCGCTCTCTTCGAAGTCCTTTTCCGGAAAGGAAAGTATTTCTTGTACCGATTGTATTCCTTTTCGATGTAGTCCTAAGTTTCCTTCGGGTATCCGAATAGGTACAAAGCCATAAGCCATCGAATTCAAGATTGATGAGGCTGCTCTTATTGCTTCTTCGTCAACGGGTGAATTTTTCTCTTCAACTGATTTGAAAGCCGCATCCAGAACTTTATTACATTTCCGGACTCCATCAGCATTTCCCATTTTTTGAAACAGATCCGCAGCTATGAAATATAGGTTTAGCCTAGCGAACTTATTAGAACTTTTGTCGAGCTGAACCAATGCTATCTTTATTGCTGTGTTGGTGAGCGCCCGGTTCTCATCACTTAACAGATGTGCGTCCATTGGCTCTGCTTTGTGCCCGGCAACATAATCAGACCAATAAACTAAAAGACTTTCCCAACTTCTTATTTTGCTTGGTGCATTCGCAAAGGATCGATATTGCGCTTCCACCGTATGCCAGTCACTGCCATCGAGCATATTACTTGCGAGTTTGAGTAAAAAATATGCTTTAACTTCTGGCTCAATTTGTGCATTATTATCAATGCCCTGTATCACAGAGTTCGTCGATTCAACTTTGTTTTCGGATAACGCAGGTAGCGGCGAATTAAGCATTCCTCCTGCAAAAACAATCGCTAGTAAAGCCTTCCTTTTCGTTGATTTTCTAGTTGGCATAATACATTCCGAATTACTGGTATTTGGTGGTCCGAATTTTCTGAACCTCTAAAGTTACAATACCAGGTCACTCCTTCGACACAATCGGGAAATATTGGGCTTCCCCGCTAGAAATATTATCGCACTGCAAGCTCGCATCAATGACCAAGCCCTGGCGGGTCGCTGCGCGAGGCATTGACACGACAAACGCTGTGCAAAATCGCATTCAAGCGGGAAAGGTTGAGATCTGGAAATCCAAAAATTCAAGACTCGTTGATCTTTTGTCGAGCTTCCCGAATGTAGATCAACGTTTCGCTCTTGAGTGCTACCACAGTGGTACCAGTTCGATTTGCGTTTTTAAAATTGGAGCGGACGAGAGTCTCGAACTCTGGACCTACAGATTGGGAATCTGACGAAAAAACGACGACAGCATGTTTCCCCAGTTTTCCCGTGAAGGGGGCACAAAAGGGGCACCGCAAGATTATCAAATGTCTGAAAACCAAGCCGACAAGGGGATTTGAACCCCTGACCTACGGTTTACGAAACCGTTGCTCTACCAGCTGAGCTACGTCGGCATAATGGCTCAGGACTACATTATAAAAGAAGGGACCGCCCTATTGAAGCTTTGTGCAGGGAAAAGGGCGCGGGCTTAACCTTCCCCTTATCTTGAAATGTCACTAAGGAAATCTTATGGATGTTCGTTGCAGGCTAGAATGCCGATTGAAGCAGGCCTCGGGGAGTAGTAAAGATGTCCAATAAAACGTTGACGGGCGGCTATAGCACCCACAGACTGCGGGTGCGCGAGCTTGTCATGGAAGACTGGGAGTTCATCACTACCTGTGCAAATGATCCTCGCATTAACAAACATCTCGATTTCGGCGGCTTAAACACGGAATTCGGAGCGAAAACATACATAGCAACTGCAAAGAATGCAGCCGCAGAAGAAAACCGCAAGAGTTTTAAATTTGCTATCGAGCTGAGATCTACAAAAGCATTTATAGGTTCCATCTGGTTGGACTGCAAATCGCAAGAACCGGAAACAGCAACTTTTGGATTTTTCCTCTTCCCTTCTTACTGGAATTCTGGTTACGCAACAGAAGCAGTGAAGGGAATGCTCGAATTCGCATTCGAAAAATTGAATCTTGAAAATCTCGTTGCTAATTGCGACAGCGACAATGCCGCTTCTCGCCTTGTGCTTGAGAAGAACAACATGCTATTCACAAAAGTCTTGCCTAAATACAGAGTGCGAGAGTTCGGTACAACCGACGCACAATTTTTCGAATTACGCAAATACGAATGGTTACGGTTGCAAGAATTCGAAGAGACAGAATATGTTCATGACACCGGATTTAGTGCTCTGGTACTATGAAATATCCGCTGCTTCAGAGAACTCTATTTTCATTTTTGGTAGCATTCGCATTCTTCTATTTAAAAGTGCCACCACTCCAGGCAAAAACTCTCGAGGGCAAAATTGAACACAGCGAAAGCATGCCCAGCGTAGACGACCAGTTCAGTAAGGGACGTCTTTTTGACGAACAGGCCTTGAAGAATCTATATCCGCAGCGGCTGAACTTCTTTCAGGTACCGGAATGGTATGTTGGCACCTGGGAAAAAACGCAGGACACTTGCTTATACTTTTATGATTACGCGACCAATGCCGAGCTAAAAAATCGAGAAGGCACGCATAAAAGTTATAACTCCCGAACTTTTGGATCGTTGCGCGATGAACATGGCACATATTGGCAAAGAGACGATACCCCCTACTACACCGTTGTTACTACCGATAAAACGATCGCCTATGTAGTCCTTCAGGAGTGGTATCCAATTCAAAGCGCTACCGATCACATGACGTTTCGAGGAGTAGATCTTAAGATAAACGTCGACAGAGCTACAAACAAAATTCTCGACACTGTGCACGAAGAGAATATCTCGACTTACTTCCCCGTAGACCGCTCCACGATCAGGCGAGATCTCTCAACCCGCGTATTTAATCAAGATGGTCGTCCAGATACAGATCTGAAAGATTCCACGCTGGAACACAAAACAGCAGAGTTGGCTCAACCGACTGATCCGTCAATCTTTAAGGATCTGCAAACCTTTCTGCAGCATTTGCCGAATCAGTAATATTGCACCTTAAGTACATTCAACCTGAAGCATGAAGATCACACGTGGATATTATTCGCGTGTCCTCTGTGTATATACAATCGCATTCAATGAATACAAATTTGTTGCCCTCAAGTGGACAAAGTTTCGCACGTGCTTAGTGTGCCATAGGCCCAGTGCATGGCATCTTACTGCTCGAACGAACAT
>CAJCIF010000182.1 GCA_903970355.1 Actinomycetota bacterium | reverse complement strand
CTCTTCCGATCTAGTCTAACGGCTTCGCTATTTCGAGACAAGTAGAGATATCATATTTGGTGCGCCCCAGGTGCTTATAACTCTTCGATTCGTAAGAGATATCCCAATGTAGTTAGGAATGTATGTATTCGGCTCAACTGGTTTGAATAAGTGACATCCAATCCCCCGAGCATTAGAGAACTTTGTCAGAAGTCTAACTATGATGCAGTTATTATCGGATCTGGTCCTAACGGTGTTGCTGCCGGAATTGTTCTCGCCCAAAAGGGCATGTCTGTCGTCATTCTGGAAGCACAGCCAACGGCAGGAGGCGGGTGTCGTTCTGGCGCTTTAACTTTGCCTGGATATGTTCATGATATTTGTTCCTCCATTCACCCTCTCGGTATTGGCTCGCCATTCTTTCGCACTCTGCCATTAGGAAAGCATGGATTGAAATGGGTGCAGCCTCTTGCACCTTTTGCTCAGCCATTCGATGGGGGAAGGGCTGTAGTAGTTGAGCGCGATGTAATCGATACGGCTCATTCGCTTGGACCAGACGGTCCAGCATATATAAGGTTGATGTCTTCCTTGCGCCCGAATTGGAATCAGGTCTGCGATGCACTCCTTAATCCGACAAAGCTTCTTTTTCATCCTTTTGCAATGAGTAAGTTTGGGTTGCGAGCACTTAAGTCTGCTGAAGCGTTCGCCAATTCGACATTTAGGACGCCGCTCGGAAAAGGATTATTGGCTGGGATCGCTGCGCATTCAGGATTGCCGCTCGACACTCCAACATCAGCAGCTATTGCACTTACGTTGGGAATAAGTGCACATGCAGTGGGTTGGCCCATGCCGGCCGGCGGAGCCCAAAAGTTGATGTATGCTCTGTTTTCTTTTTTCTACGAGCTTGGTGGTGAAGTAGTTACTTCGGCCAGAGTGAACTCTCTCAAAGAACTGCCTACTTCAAAATTAGTTTTATGCGACATAACACCCAGGCAGATGTTGGAAATTGCTGGTGATGAATTGCCTGATGCTTACAAAAGAAGGCTGAAGCAATATAAGTACGGAACGGCTACTTTCAAAATGGATTTTGCAATGGATGGTCCAATTCCCTGGCAGGCAAAAGAAATTAGTCGTGCCGGTACAGTTCATATCGGAAACACATTGGAAGAAATTTCTGCTTCTGAAAAGGCTATTGCGCGTGGAAGCACAACAGATAAACCATATGTGCTGCTTGCACAGCATACGCTTTTTGATCCATCTCGCGCCCCGGAAGGGAAGCACACGGTCTGGGCCTACTGCCATGTTCCGAATGGAAGCGCAGTTGATATGAGTGGCGCAATTGAAAATCAAATTGAACGCTTTGCACCTGGTTTCAAAAATTTGATCCTCGCACGCAGCATTACCTCGCCTAAGCAACTTCAAGAGCATAATGCTAATTACATTGGTGGTGATATCAATGGTGGTTCCCTCTTGCCAGCGCAACTGTTTATGAGGCCCACGGCTCGACTAATACCGTATGCAACACCAGTAAAGGGCTTGTATTTTTGTTCTTCTTCAACTCCTCCTGGCCCTGGCGTGCACGGTATGTGTGGATATTACGCAGCGCAAATAGCTCTGCGTGGATGGCGCTAGTACTATATAGGGCGCTAGCACTATATACGGTGCTGATTTAGCGAACAAAAACGCAGGCATCGCTGATCTACTTTTCCATGCAAGCTCAACTACGGAACTTGCAGGGGTGGATCGCGTCGATCTGTGTAGCCAATTTCCAACAAAATCATTTAAAGAGGTGAGATAGAGCTATGTACAAATTCATTACCCGGGCCCTGATTGCTGCTAGCGTATCCGTGCTGCCCGCGTTAGCAGATACAAAGACCACAACTGTAACGAGCTATGACTCGCCAGACATTATTATGGTTAAGGAATCCCTCACTCCGTTCGTCGTGAAGACAATCGTCAGCACAACGCCTATGCCAACGATTACAACTACTGATGTAATCACTAGTTTCAAAATCTACACCCCCGATGATTTGATTACGCGCCGAGATGAACTGCTCGCACGTATTCTTATCGAACAAAATCGTGGCAAACTCTCTACTGGACAGGCGAATGAATTGTTTGCAAGAATCAATTCAATCGACAACCAAAGAGCTTGCTTGAGCAGAGATTGTTCAGTGAGCTATCGCAAGAGAGTAAAAGACCTCTATCGCCAATTCGACAAAGTTGCGACCTCTATCCAAAACGAAACACATGATGGCAACAAGGAATTGGCCGGCCGTTATAGCTACGTAGTGATGTAAGCATTACATCGGTATCCACGTTATACCGGTATCCAAAAGTTCAGCACCCGCGTCCATCCATTTCGCGGGTGCTGTTTTTTTTGTTCATTCTGGTGAATCTCCGGCACCTGGAACGCTTATTTTGAGTGGTGTGGCAACTTCAACAAGGTTTTCGTAATTGGCAGGGAGTTTGGCTCCTGCCACTAGCTCATAACGGACTTTCCGCTCGTTGTTGAAACGGAAAGAATCGTACTCAGCAATGAGTGCATCTCTGGACGGGTCGAATTCTTCTGTTGGCAAAAGTTTGATCCAGATCAAATAGACTGGACCGGTAGCTACCTTCTTTACTCTCTCTTGCAAACCTTTGCTTTTTTCGACAACAAAGAGACCTTCCCGGGTGGCAAGCAGACGAGGCTGCCCGCAAATGGGAGAAATAATACCGATTATCATGCCGGCTACGAGTCCTCCGGCATGTGCGTATTTGGCTATGGACGGAATTAGAAGACCGAGAATGAAATTTATGAAGAGCCAAACGGTAAGACTGTGCAAATTTTGCTCATTGCCGAGGGGGCGTTCATCAAAGGGTAATCGGGTGTAGCGCCAAGCTGAAACGAGAGCGGCGCCCCAAAGTCCGAAGACCCCGGCAGATGCTCCTACAACACCTGGAATATCAGGATTGAGAAGAATTTCGCTAAGACCTCCGGTTATGCCGGCTAGAAAAAAAGCCAATAGCCAAACGTATTTTGGAAACTGCACTTTGGCGATCATGTATAACCCAACAAGTGCGCCGAGGTTGAAAAGCACATGGAGCAAACCGGCATGCAGAAACAAGTAAGTTACGAAACGCCACCATTGGCCGTGCAGAGCAGATTGATCGAGGCGGAGTGCCTCCATAAAAGAATCCAAAAAAGCTTTGGCGGCGGATGAATCACCACCGAGAGACGCCAGGAAGTACGGACCATATGGCATAACGAAGCAAAACACAATCGCATAGACTATTAAGCGAATGGCCGTACTATCTTTAACCCGGCCGCCTGTGAAGTCGAAAATGATTGGTTTGCCCATACAATCAGGCTGGAATTGAGCGTTTCTCGAATGTTTGCCGAACAGTGTCATCGAGACGTTGTTTCAATTTGAACAATCTTTGCGTTACTTCAATGCGTCGTTTTTGCAAACTGAGAATTTGCGATCGACGATGATCTTGGAGAGCTGATGCAAAAGATTGATCGAGCACAATCTCTTCGCTTTGCGCCCACCACAAGTCTTCAATCACGCTGCCTATGACATCATATTCTGCTTCATCGAGCATCTGTTCGATCAGTCTGTATTCGTGGCTCCAGAGATGCTCAATGGTGGCACGCACTTCGGCTCGCATAAATTGAGCGCTCGATTCAACAATGGCAGCTGTCGCTTCGCGGTCTAACGAGCCGGAGCGCTGGCCGAGAAGGGCAATCGTATCTTCCAACATGTAGCGTTGAAATGCGATCTGATTGTAGAAGAAATCAGCGAGATAGCCGATGCACACCATATGTAGTATCTCACCGCGGCCAGGCAATCGCTTCGTAATTTTGCTCTTTTCCGACA
>CAJCIF010000181.1 GCA_903970355.1 Actinomycetota bacterium | reverse complement strand
GATCACTTCGCCTTGCTCGGTCAGCTTAATGCGACCCGCCACCGTTCCTGGTGGCTGAGCCAAAATGGCCCGGTGGGTTGGGCCACCGCCTCTTCCTATGGTGCCACCACGTCCGTGAAACAATCTCAATTCTATTTTTGATTTTTCTGCAAGTTCAACAAGCTGTCTTTGCACCTTGTAGAGTTCCCAATTGGCAGTGACAATGCCGCCATCCTTACCGCTGTCTGAGTAACCAATCATGATTTCCTGCAGGTTATTGCGCATTTTCAGATACTCGCAATAACTGGGCTCACTTAGCAGAGATTGAAATATTCTGGGAGCACGCCGCAAGTCGTCAATTGTCTCAAACAAAGGCACCACGTTTAGAGAGGCGTGACCTTTCTCTCCAAATTTGATCATGCCGGCGTCTTTGGCCAGTACAAGAATGGCGAGCAAATCGCTGGCATTTCTTGTCATACTGACAATATAGGTATCAAGGGCTGTTTCACCGTACTGTCTCTGGCATTCCTGCATGGTGCGGAACGTTTGAATAGTTTCGTTGCTCAGTTCCGAAAAATTCAATCTCGTTGGAAACAGTGGTCGGCGTATAAGGAGTTCCTTCTTGAGCCATTCCACTTTTGCTTCTTCCGATAAATTCACATAACGTTCCGGAAGCAATCCAAGTTCGGCAGTTGCTTCATCGATCATGCTCAGGTGTCTTTCGCTATGTTGGCGAAAATCAAGCTTAGCTAAATGAAAACCGAATATATCAATGGTGCTGATCGTTCTTGCCAGAGTGACGAGACTGTCATTGCATTGGCCGGAGCGCAAGGCTTCATAGAGAATTTCGAGATCTTGCCGTAATTCCTTTGGCCCAGCGTAAAATGTACCCGGCAATCGTCCGTCACCTTGTTCGTGATCGCGCGAACCTTCGCCACGGCTTTTTGCGCGATGCTGATCGTCCACTGTGTTTCGTAACTTCGCCTGTATATAGAGAAGTTTTTGGCGAAACGGTTCGTGGTTGTAACGCATGCCCATCCAGCGCGCCACTCCCGGCAATGCCTTTGCATCTTTAGATATGGAATCAACCATGGGTTGATAATTAGGAATCCAGCTTATGGAATGACTCAAATCATTGAAAAGGGTTTCGAGATCTTTCAAGTACCTGTGCAGGATGAGCGAACGCTGATACTCAAGGGTTGTAATTGTAATGTCCGAGGTTACCCAGGGATTGCCATCGCGATCGCCGCCAATCCACGAACCGAAAGTTATAAAAGTAGTGGGATCGATCTTGGGCGGATCACCGTTATCTCCATTCATGAGAGCACCAAGCTGTTGATGCACATCAAGAACTGCATCAACCACAACGTGGTCAAAGTGATAGAGCCCATACTTCACTTCATCTAAAACAGCCGGCTTAAAGTAAATGATGTGATCTGTTAACCAGAGCGACTCTACCACTCCTCTAATAGCACGGTTAATTGAGATGCTCTCGCGAGAAGAAAGAGGCGGATGGTCTCGTTTGTAGAGATAACGTGCAACTTCAAGCTGCTTCAGCAAAACAGTACGCCGTGTAATTTCAGTTGGGTGCGCAGTGAAGACAACTTCTATATCGAGCTTTTTGATAACATCACGAATTTTACTTTCACCAATTCCGGTCGCTTCCAGGCGCTGGATCAAAGCCGGCAACGAATCGGATGTGGGTTCACCACGATTGATAAACTCGTTTTCTGCTCGCCGTCGCAATCTATGATTTTGCTCGGCAATATTGATCAGATCAAAATAAGTCATGAATGACTTAACAACTTTGGTAGCAACTGGGTACTCAAGTCCATTTGCCAGTTCTGTGACGGCTAAAACATCCTTTTCATTTCCACTGTGAATGGAACGAGTTAGTTTACGGAACTGTTCGACATATTCGAAAAGTTGATTGCCGTCAAACTTCCTCATGGTATCGCCCAGGATGGCGCCCAACTCACGCACGTCGTCCCTTAACGGCTTTTGCCTATCTTCGAGTGCGTTGGAAGGAACTACATTCGGTTCTGTTTTCATGATTATTTCAACTCAATTTGCCGGTACGCTTTTGGGAAGACTTATTCCAGTTGCCAGATGCTGCGTTAGTTTTTTGAGAACATCGTAGTCTGTCCGATCTAACCGCAATGGTGAAATCGATATAGATTGCTTTCGCACTACGGCAACATCGGATTCTTCTGCTTGATCTTTGGGACCTCGTTTCAGTCCAAACCAATAGTATGGTTTGGCCCGTTTGTCTACACGGGTTTCAACTTCAACCGCCATTACAGAGCCTTTGCCTTGCCGGGATGCCACCACAGCAGTAATTTCATCTATTGGAACATCAGGGAAATTAACGTTGTAGGCAATGCCCTTTGGCCAATCGGTGTCCAAAAGACTAGCCACAATCGACGGCACTAAAGCTTCGGCTTCGGACCATCGTATCTTTTTTACGTCATGGTAGATCTGGCTGAATGCAATGGCACGAAAACCAAGAAACGCACCAACCAGGGCCGCATTCGTTGTTCCGGAAAATAAGAGGTCATCACCCAGGTTTGCACCGCAA
>CAJCIF010000180.1 GCA_903970355.1 Actinomycetota bacterium | reverse complement strand
ACCCCGCTGGTTGACGAGCTTGGTCCGAGGGCGGCGTATGCAACCGCCGCAAAGCAACGCGCCGAGTGAGCCGTAATAAGCTTACGGCGCACGGCAGGCTTTCCTACAACTGCACTGCTTGCAGACATGTTGAGTAAGACAAGGGCACCTGCGTGGGCGGCGTAAACCGAGGGCGGAATAGCAGTCCAGATATCTTCGCAGTCGTCCCCGCTCACAATCAGCTCAGGAAAATCCTCGTCCTGATAGAGGTGATTGGGTCCGAATGGAATCTCCTGGCCCAGCAGCTTGAAGGTGCAAGGCTTGATTCCGGCCGCGCTTGTGAACCAGCGCCATTCTTCGAATTCACCGTTGGTCGGAATATGTTCCTTACCGCGTGCACCAAGTATGGTGCCGCGATTGATGAACACCATGCCGTTGATGCGAACACCCCCGACGATTAGTGGCAATCCAACCGCAAGCAGCCCGTAGAATTCTGTTCTGCTTGCTTCGACGATGATACGAAGCCCTTCGATTGCGCCCTGCATCAGGGTCTCGCTCAAGAAGAGATCGCGGCAAAAGTAATCGGTAATTCCCAGTTCAGGGAATACTAATACACTTGCCTGTTTGTCTCTGGCTTTACGCATGAACCGAACGTGTTGGAGGGCGTTGTAGATGGGATCCGCCACGCGCGAAGGCGGCGAGGCGGCTGCGATACGTACAAAACCATAATGTCTTTTCAATTTGATTCCTTCCTTTCGAAGTCATAATGTTAGGGTCCGGTCATAAAAACCGGACCCGATTGAATTGTTGTTGAGCGACTACTCGTTGCGACGTGCGCGGTCGAGTGGGTGTCCGTTCAAAAGATAGTCGGCGATGATGGGAGCGACGCTGAACATACGTAACAAGTCGACGCCCGCTGCTTGTAGGTCTTCGTACACCTGTACCGCCCGCCAATGTGTGTCTGTTGCGTAGACATACTTCATCGGTCCGTTCGCATTGACTGCTTTCAGCAAGTTGCCAACGGCGTTTCCAACGAAGAGTCCGTGTGTGATGATGAAAACCAGTACGTCTGCCCCTTCTCTCACATACAGGTCGAGCGCTTCGATTGCCGTTGTTGCGGTACTGCAAATGTCATCGTAAACTGCGATGAGCATTTTTACGATCTTGCCGACGTAAGCGTACACGTCGACCTTTTCGTTTGCAATGTCGGCACCTTGCGTCTCAGCCTTGTGGCGTTTGTGGCAGATGACACAGTCTACGAGTAACTGCCGAGCCATCTGTTCTACCCACTTAGCCCTGCCCGCGTCAGTACTGCCCAGGGCAAGCTTGAGAGCAAGTTCGACCATGTCCGGGTCATGCTGTCCAGCCAGGAATTGGTCGTACCCGAAGAGCTCGCGAAGTACGTGCCGAACGAGATGCTCCGCCACGTACAGGTGTTCTGTGCGAACGCGCTTCTTGTCGAAGTAGTACGGTATACCATCCGCATGAAGATCAAGCATGGTTATCTTGATCCGAATGGGACAGCGTGGAATGTGAGAGAAAAGCCGCGCGCGATATTCTGCCTTCACGGCTTCGCCTGATTTGGACTTTCGTTCCTGCCGACCGTAGCCGTAGTAAGCCAGTACGATCTCCAGTGCCCCTGCACCCGCGTTTACGAGCGCATTGGCGAGGTACCAAAGTTCCATCGTTTCGTCATCATCGGTGGTGCCACTAACGATCACGACGTCGCGATTTTTCACTTCGGTATCGAACGTAAAACACTCAGCGTTAAACAAACCAAGGTCAAAGTGGCCGTTGCCGGCCTCCAAGATCTTGTTGCGCAGCCGTTTGTATTTGCCCGTAGAGAAAACGAGCTTTCGGCCCGGCTTATCGGGAAACAGATCAACCTCGGGTTGAATTTCCGGAAAGAGCCGCACTTGTTGCTCGAATGGCTTGGCAGCCGCCAATGCTTCTGCCAGTCCTTTAGCATCAATGCTGCTGCCATCTATGCGCACAACGAGATTGCCGCCGGCGCTTGGTGGAATGGCCGAAAGCATTCCTTCCAGGCAGTGTTGCTGCAATGCCTGGAACGCCGGATCAATCTCCTCTCCGTTTGGTCGTAGAGACGGATCATCGATCACGATCGTCAACCCGCGTGCACCTTCATCCATCACCAAACAAAGGGTGTCAAAGAGGTCGAGTTTGGAAGAGTTGGTTGCAAGGGAACCCACGACAATGGTGTCTCTTGCGTTGCCATACGAGATCATTTGGTGACGGATTTCGCCGTCGCCGAATCTCTCGCGCTTGAGGATGCCCGGTTCGGTTCCTGGCAGTTGTAGAGCGTTTGCGTAGAGCGGATCGTCGAGGAGATTACTTGCCTGAAAAACCAATCGTCTGTGGTCTGTCATAAAGGTCCTTTCGAATGTGATGGATCGAATTGGTTATTTAGCATCAAGGGGAGTACCGAAGTGTGTCCATCGCGCGACTCGGAGAGCGTCCTCGTCGCCTGTGGCCTTCTCTGGTGTATCCGAAAGCTTCACAACCGATACCGCGACACCGCTCCGGTCGATCACTTCGGACAGCTTGATGACAATAGAAAGAGCGGGGCTACTCGGACCAAAGTCGTTGGTCATGGACGTGCCAATGCCAAACCAGCACTGGCCGCCCTTTTCCTTCAACCAGGATTTAAGCGCAATCGCAGACTTGACGTCGTTGCCGTCGGTGTAGCCGAACTGCTTCGAGCGCCAATTAATGCCCAACTGGGTGTAATGGGCGATGAACTTCTCAGTGAATGCATAGGGGTCGGCTGAATCGTGACGCACGGAGTCGAATAGGCGAGCGAGAACACCATCGAAATCGCGCAGGAAAGCGTCGGTGCCGAACGTATCAGGCAAGGCTGTGCCGAGATTCCCTCGGTAGACATCGTTCCAGGCGTTCATAGAGAAACGGTTGGCATGCCGAAGGGAGAAGAGAACCGAGTGCGCCATAGGCCATTCGTGAGCCATGGTGCCAAGCGGCTTAATGTCGTACTTCATCGCCAGGTGAACGTTGCTTGTGCCGGTGAAGTTCGGATTGCGATGGCAGATGCGCACCACCCGCTCTTGTGACTCAAAGTCACGCCTGCGTCTGGTGCCGAAATCGCCCCAGGGAACTTCAGCATCTTGGAGCTGAGCGGACTTTTCGAGCATGAGTGCCTCTTGCCCGTCGTGGCTCCAGTTGGTGTCGATCTCTTCGTAGTACGTTTCGGAGGCTAAGGCTAGGGCAGGCACCTCCCAAGGAATCGAGTGCCCCCAAAAGCCCGCGATCCCCAATTGTAGGTGGCCTTTCTCCAACCTGGTGTCTACCTCCTCCGGATTGTAGCGATAAGCAGCTAGCATGTCCCAGTAGCTAGGGTTGACCCAGGGCAGCCTGGACTCGCCCCAGAGACGCTCTTCACGAGTCAGCCTCAGCTCGGACATAGCTTTGATCTTGCGGTTCAGAGACTGGAACGCCTTCGGCGTCCAATCAAGCCTGGGGCGACGGTCGATAAAGCGATACTTGACCCGGACCTCTGGATATAGAAGCCGCACGGCGTTCTGCATGGTGAGTTTGTAGAGATCGTTGTCAAAAAGAGATTTGATCATTGTTTTGCTCCTTCCATATTTTTGATAGAACCATTCGTAAGGGCCTAGAGGAGGAACGCCAACGCCCAGCGTCCCTCTTCGCCGAGCGCCTCCTCGCCAACAGGTGTTTGAGACCCTGGTGGCAGATACAAACCGTGGTACTTGATGCCCCAATACACCACATCCGGTACCAGATTCCTGACGGTCAATCCGTCACGAACTCGGTCACGAACAATTGTGCTTGAGACGTTTGAACGCGGGCAGGCATCCAGCAGAATCGGCTGGTATCCACCTTTTACCTGCTCTCTGATTAAGGCTCTGTCGAATGGTTGGCACCCTCGCGGCGCAACTACGAAAGTAGCCAACTTAAAACAATCCTCTGCTCCTTTCCATCCACCCAACGCACCGGCTGCATCCGCACCGGTTATGAAGTAAAGGAGCGCATCTTTGCCGTGTAATCGTCTTTGCTCCAGGAGTGTGTTGAGAGTATAAGACGGCCCTGGAATCGGGCTGTCTATCTCAATTCGGCTTGCCACCAACTCCCCGTTATAGGGTATGCAGGCGGCTCGTACCAATCGGAATCTTATCTCCGGATCCGTCATTATCACTTTGTCGTGCGTGGGTGACGTGCGGTTTGGGACAATCTCCACTCTCGAAACGCCGAGTTGGCACTTAGCTTCATAAGCCACTGTTATGTGGTCGCGAGTGGGTGGATCGCAGGCGCTTCCGAACATCGCAATTTTTTTCCTCATACGATTTCCTTTCTGAATTTTTGCAACCACAAATCCACCCTTGAGCTATGCAACAAAGGCTAGGTGCGATGCGAGTTGGTGTTATTTAAGAACCTATAGGCCTCTGGTTCTCTTATGGAGAAATTTCAAATACTGACCTGAGCCTACGTCAGAACTCCTGAATTTCTCTACCAAGAGGGCTAGCGTGAAAAAGGAGAAATGCAGGCGCATAAGGGCAAACCACTTGGCAATGCCTTCTAGAGCGCACCCAATCAGTGTTTGAGTGAGCAAATGTTCAGCCGGAAAGCGGTCTAGCAGAACTCCATCCGGCCTGAGAAGCAAGCCTAAAAGCGGTTCGACAGAATACTATAAAAGAGAGTATAAAATGAAAAATATAAATGAAACCCGTGGTGCTTGGAAGATTTACTTTCTCCGAGCACCACGGTGTTGAATTAGGCGAAGAGTCGCTCGTCGGTAGTGACGAGAGCACCAGTTTCGAAGTAGCCGTTCGTGAGAATCGTCATGGCATGGGTGCCCATGCAATCGAGGCAGACGATTTTCATGCAGTCAGCGAACTCCTCACCGCTAAGCAACTCAGGGTCGAGGTGCTCACAGTGGACGATAGTGAGAGGAACAGGCCCTGCGGCAAGGCGCTTGGCTTGTTCGATGTAATTCGGTCGATTAGCGCAGAAGTAGATGATCCGTTCAAGACCTTCTTCTGCCAGCGCAACATCGACAATCTCCTCTGTCGTAATGGACTTAGTTCCCATGCCGATTCCGTCCATGATTGTGATGCCGAAGCTCGACACCTCAATGATCAAGACAGAAGACAGGAATCCAAGATCGGACTCATCGTAAGGTTGGCCAGACAACATGAGAGCTTCGTAGCCGTTGTCTTTGAGCCAACCATTTGGTGTCTCACCACCAATGGCATATGGGGAAACGAAACACACCTTGTTCATTTTTTCCTCCTCGGTTGGTCTGGGCTGAGCACCTATTTGCGCAGCACAAAGCCGTGTTCCGGTGTGGGTGGAACACAGACTTACTTCTTTCCGCCAACAGCAGTTTGCTGAGAAATACAACTGGATGCGTGAGCACAGCAGATTTTTGGCGGAGATTCCTTTGAAAGTTTTGGAAATAAGAAGTGCCTTCAACCTACCAAACAGTCGTCAAGCAGAAAAGACTAAAGGGGCGGTTTACCACCTGTATACGTGCATCTATGGCTAGCTTCATAAAAGCGGTAAGCACTTTTTTATTGCAAAAAAGCGATCACTTTTTGAACTGAAACATTACACGCGTTGCACAACAGCCTGATGTTTGGCACCGTACATAATGCCGTCTTTAGGATTTATTCGACCAACTTGTGGCTCGATTGAGACTAATCCTGCAATTGCGGATTGGCGATATTCTTCGCTTATGAAAAGGCGATCTTCAAGCGGTGTTAGATCGACCGTCTGCCCGATCGGCACTTGAAATATTGAGTGGCCAACATCATCTCTTGGATCAAGTGAAGTTAGCTCAAGAGCTGCCATTCGAGCCGTGCAAAAATCAAAAATATCGCCGATTGTTTTGGCTTCATTTTGAGCAAAGGAAAGGGTCTCTGAGACCAGGCTTAGACTGTCGCGACAAAGATCTTGAAAGAAAACATCATTACCGATAGAGACAGTGATAGACCAATTACCCCAAACTGTTTCTTTCATTGGCGTTGAATCAACAATAACAATATCGTTTTCGCAGACCAGATCAGCAGAAGGTAAATGGAATCTTCGAGAAAGAGGTTTACCTGAATTTTTGCCTGCACAAATAAGTATTGGATACCAGTGATCGTGCAATCCTTTTACCCTTAATTCATGTTCGAGCTGATGAGCAATTTCAAGCTCGCTGTTTCCTGGTTGGATGTTTTTTGCAACTGAACTTGTCACAGCCATTGCAATTCCTTGCAAGCGTTCGAACTCCTTGAGATAGTCTGTGCAACTCAACATCAGTTCTTATGCTGTATATTTTTGATGAATTTGTCCACTTGATTCGGTACTTTATTCACCAACTGGCGAGAATAATCCAGGTCTTCTCTTGCTGTTCCCATCCAATCATTTTGTTCGCTGAGCGCTGCCATCAAATAACTGTGCAGATCAACATCAGAAGGACTGTTTGCAATAGCGAGACGATACTCACTGACGGAATCCGCAATCTGACGAGTTTCGAATAACATATCAGCAAGCGCCACATGTTCTGCTGCAATTAACTCTGGAGTTCGATCGTTACCGATTGCGTCAAAATCTATTCTCCCCGGGCGCAGTTTTATAAGGCTCAATAACGCGCTCAGAACAGGAACAAACTTGTATTTGTTGAATTGTTTTGCTTCTTTCAGCGCTCCGGGAATATCTTTCTTCTTGTATAAACAAGTGCCCAAACCAGCATGTGCTTTAGCAAAATCATTTTTCACAAGGACGTTCCCATGGTCTGGATCGAAACAGTGTGAAATGGCTTTTTCAAATAACGGCTGTGCCTTGTCGAAAGCACCGCTACCAAGCATGAGCATTCCGTACGGTAGAAAAATGGATGAGGAAGGACTATTTTTCGTCCCCTCTTCATACACCTTGATGGCTTCGTCTTTCTTTCCGTTATCTGTGTCCATGCTGGCAAGCTCAGTGTAAGCCTGTGGAGCATAAGGATCTAAGCCAATGCAGGAGCGAAATTCTTTTTCTGCAGAGGCATAATCATGAGCATTGCGGTAAAGTATCCCCTTCGTCAAATGCGGGTCCAGAGACCAGGGCCGAACTTTTAAAGTGTAATCCAGACATTTGTGCGCTTCCTGCGTTTGCTTCAAACCATCTAAATGCAAAGCAAGTTTGACCAATATTAGAACAGAAAAACGCTGGCATTGGGCAGCTTTTTCTATTGAATCAATGCTTTCTCGCTTGGGACTGTCTTTGTTTGAGGCAATTGATAATCCGTAAAGCCAACCCGGATCTTCGGGATTAATCTTGCCGGCCTCTGCGTAGAGAGCTTTTGCTTCGTCCCGTTTTTCCTCGCATAATTTCGCCAGAGCAGAGAACACTTTTGCAAGATAGGGAGATTGAGTAGAATTTGCTGCTTTGGAATAATATGTAGAAGCTGCTCCAGACTGTCCTTCCCTCAAATTAGCACGCGCCAGAATTGTGTATGAGTGGGCACGAACACTGCCACCACCAGAAGTGGTTAAACCCTTTTCCAGTATATGAATGGCTTTTGCATAGTCCATTCGTCGCAAGGCTGGAGATGCTGCAACTTCGTAGATTCTCAGGCTGTCGCCCGGCTTGGGATCTAGCTTTTCGATAATTTGCTCGGCTTCGGGAATTCTCCACAGACGATTAAGGCAGTCTGCTCTGCAGGCTTTGTACAATTTGTTAGTGGGATCGAGCAAAGTTGCTATGTAAAAGCATTGTTCAGCCGAGCGCTCATTTTCATCGAACATAAGTGCTTGTCCAATCAAAGCGTAAAGCTGTGCGGTAGCTTTGCGTCTATTTAGATCGTTTTCAAATTTGCAATTATTGGCTAGCAAATCAGCAAAAACAGCAATTGCCTTATCGATATGCAAATCGGAAAGATATTGAAACCCCTGTGCGATGCGGGAAGTATCTGTTTTGGGAGGGGCATCGAGCGCCACTGCAAATGGAGCTGTTGCAGAAAAGAAACACGCAGCGAGGCAGAATGAAGCAATATGCTTTAAATTATTGCGCTTAGGGTTGTTCAACTTTGCCTCGAAAAAAAGCCTTCAGGAGAGATTGGCAATCTTCTTCCAATATGCCCCCTATTACTTCCGGGATTGGGTAAATTCGGCCAGATACAAAAAGGTTAAACTTCGAACCGGTTGCCCCGGAAAGCGGGTCGTAGGCGCCAAATACCAATTTTGAAATTCTGGCTTGAATGATTGCTTCTGCGCACATTGGGCACGGTTCGAGGGTAGTGTAGATAGTACAGTTTTCCAGCCGCCAAGTGCCAAGTTGTTGGCTGGCGGCGCGAATAGCCACTATTTCAGCATGATCGGTTGGGTCATGTGTTTCAACTTTGCGATTGTGTCCTTGCGCTATCAATTGACCCGCTTGGACGATGATGCTTCCTACCGGGACGTCACCGTTCGCCAAACCGGCTTCGGTAAGCGCAATCTTCATCCAAGTCGCATCTGGTGTGCTAACCGTGTTTGCCATATATTCAGCTTGAATTTTCTAGAGGTATTTTTTCGTGACTCCAAGTTCCATAGCAAATCGATAGCCCACGATTTTATAAAGGAGTTTGGCGACAAGAAAATCCGGAGCGTGCAGATTATTGATCGGGCTAAGTTCAACGATATCTGCCCCGACAACATTTTTCCTGATGCACAGAAGCTTAATCAACTCAGTCAATTGTTCCCAATTCATGCCGCCTGGTTCCGGTGCACCAGTGGACGGCATAATGGAAGAATCCAATCCGGCGACGTCAATCGTTAAATAGACGTTGTCCGATAGTGTGTGGACTATTTCGTGAAAATTCCAGGTTTTTTGATGGCGTGCCCAGAAGATATTGATGTTTGGTTCTTCTTGCTCAAGCCATCGCACTTCTCCCGCGCTGATATTTCGTATCCCGACTTGCGTAAGGCATGGTTCAGGAAGCATTTTATACAAGTGATAGCCGATAGAAGCATGGCTGTACGGATTGCCTTCATATGAATCACGCAAGTTCGCGTGCGCATCTATTTGGAGAATGGATAAATCTGGAAAACGTTCAACACATGCTGAAACCGGACCAAGCGATAACGAATGCTCGCCGCCTATGACAATAGGGAATTTACCGAATTCAACAATTGGCGTAATTGCATCGTAGAGTTTCTGAAACGGCTTCGCTGTATCACCGTTCTGCAATTCCATATTTACTTCGGAAATGGTCTGAATACCAATTTTGTAGGACTCTATCCAAAGTTCGTCGTCAAACAACTCAACTTGCTGACTGGCTTCCAAAACAGCATTGGGCCCATTTTTTGTGCCTTTTCCATAGCTTGTCGTCGCCTCATAAGGCACAGGGACAATTACCGCTTTGGAATTTTCTTGAGCAGAATATTCTTCTGGAAGTCCAAAATAATTGAGGGCTTTTTCCTGGGTTACTGCCACGGCTGAGCGCTCCATTGGTAGACTCAGATCTTATATCATTTCTGCCGAGCCATCGCTAGGTGAGGAGCACTAGGTCTAGGTGAGGAGGTTTTCCAGAGTCTTTTCATAGATAGAGGTGAGTTTGTCCAGTTCCGCAACTCCAACCCGTTCATTTACTTTATGAATGGTTGCGTTAATCGGCCCTAGCTCAATAACGGGAATACCATAGGGCGCAATGAAGCGTCCATCGGATGTGCCACCAGATGTAGAGGCAATTGCTTCTTGACCCATCGTTGTCTTAAGGGCAGCCTGGATCGCTTTTGAAAGTTTGCCTTCCGCTGTAAAAAATGGCTGACCGGAAAGGTCCCAGACGATTTCGTAATCGATAGAATGTTTCCTCAAGATTCCTTCAACTCTTTCTTTTAAGTTATCTGCAGGACTCTTCGGCGAAAAGCGCAGTTTCAAACAGGCCTCAAGAATTCCGGGAATGACGTTATTTGCATCTCCCACCCCGGAGTGAATTTGTGAGCATTGGAAAGTGGTGGGCGGGAAAAACTCATCTCCGTTATCCCAGACTGTTTCGCAAAGTTCGGTGAGGGGAGCAGAGAAACGGTGAATGGGATTTACTGCTTTATGGGGGTACGCGACGTGCCCCTGCACACCTTTCACTTTGAGGAAACCGGTAAGTGATCCGCGCCGACCAACTTTGATGGTATCTCCAAAAGTAACGTCAGAGCTGGGTTCACCGATTATGCAGTAGTCGATTTTTTCTCCATCACTAACTAGTTTCTCAATGACTTTGACGGTGCCATTTTTGGAAGGGCCTTCTTCATCGCTTGTGAGGAGAAATCCAATAGAACCTTTATAGGAAGAATGATTTTGCAGGAACTGCTCTACGGCTACGATCATGGCAGCGATACTTCCTTTCATATCACACGAGCCGCGGCCGTAGAGAAAGCCGTCACGGACCGTAGGTTCAAATGGTGGGGAATCCCACTCGTCAAGATTGCCAGCCGGTACAACATCGGTATGGCCTGCAAAAATCACTAAAGGTTGAGCAGATCCATGTTTGGCCCACAGATTCGTCACCTCTGCAAAAGGCAAATTCGTTGTGCTAAATCCTAATAGTTTGAGCCTTTCTGCGATTGCTGATTGACAGCCGGCATCATCAGGCGTAACCGACGGCCGTGAGATGAGTTCTTTTGTCAGCGTCAGTGTTGGAGATAGGACAGTATTTGATTCAGGCATCTCTCAAAAGCTCGTTTATGCTAACTTTTGCCCGCGTGCGTTCATCCACTTGTTTGATGATGACCGCACAATAGAGACTGTGGCTGCCATCCTTCGCGGGCAAGCTGCCAGGAACAACGACGGCTCCTTTCGGAACACGCCCATAGGAAATTTCTTTGGTTTCTCGATTGAAAATTTTAGTGCTCTGACCAATGAACACGCCCATAGATATGACGGCGCCTTCTTCAATTACCACCCCTTCGACTATTTCCGAGCGAGCGCCAATAAAGCAGTTGTCTTCGATTATGGTTGGTCTGCCTTGCAGTGGTTCAAGAACGCCACCGATGCCAACGCCACCGGACAAGTGAACGTTTTTTCCAATCTGGGCGCAAGAACCGACAGTGGCCCACGTATCAACCATTGTGCCGCTGTCTACATAGGCTCCGATATTGACGAAAGAGGGCATCAAGATGACACTGCTTGCAATAAAAGCTCCCCGTCGCACCGTTGCCGGTGGCACTATGCGAGCTCCTGTTTTCTTGAAAGAGCCTTCATCGTATTCAAAAAACTTGTTTGGTACTTTGTCAAAGAATCGCGTAAAGGCGCCTTCAGAAATCACATTATCTTGAGCGCGAAAGGAGAGAAGAACGGCTTTTTTCAACCACTCATTTACTTGCCATTCACCGTTTTTCTTTTCAGCAATGCGCATTTCGCCGGAATCTAATGCGCTAAGGCATTCTTCAATAGCGCTTTTCACTTCGGAAGATATGGTTGCCGGGCTGATTTGAGCACGATCCTCAAATGCCTTATCAATTACCGCTTGCAACTGGTTGCTCACCTTTAACATGGCTCCTCAAAAAATTCTTTACGCGTTGGGCTGCTTCTTCACACACTTCTATGCTGTCAACAAGAGCAATGCGGACATAACCTGCACCAGGATTGATACCATGCGCTCGTCTGGACATAAAGCTGCCTGGTAAAACCGTTACATTGCATTGGTGATACAAGTCTTTAGTAAACGCGACATCGTCGTAAGGAGTCGGCATCCAGAGGTAGAAAGCGCCATCCGGTCTCGTTACGGTACTTGAGTTACCAAGTATCGACAGAACGCGAGCAAACTTTTCCTGATAGAGTTTGCGGTTTTCAACAACATGCGTTTCGTCTTGCCAGGCTCGAGTGCTCGCTGCTTGCACAAGCGGAGACATAGCCGATCCATGATAGGTACGAAAAAGACGGAAGCGTTCGATCAACGTTGCATCACCGGCCACGAAACCGGAACGCATACCGGGAACGCTGGAGCGTTTCGACAGGCTGTGAAAAACAATACAGCGTTGGTAGTCATTCAAGCCCACTGCGGCGCAAGCTTGTAAAAGCCCGGGGGGTGGAGTTTCATCAAAGTAAATTTCGGAATAACATTCATCGGAAGCAAGAACGAAGTTGAATTTCTCAGATAATTGCAAGAGCTTTTCAAGCAAATTCAAGTCGTAAACTTTCCCGGTGGGATTGCCGGGAGAACAAATGTACATGAGCTGGCAGTTATCCCAGATTTCCTCGCGAACCGCACTTAGATCGGGTAAGAAATCTGTTTCTTTGGTTGTGTTCAAAAAATAGGGCTGTGCTCCCGCTAAAAGAGTTGCTCCTTCATAAATTTGATAGAAGGGATTGGGCATCAATACGAGTGCATCGCTTACCGGATTAACAACACATTGGGCAAATGCAAAAATGGCTTCGCGGCTGCCATTTACGGGCAAAATATTGCGCTCGGGATCGAGGGACTTTTCCTTTAGTTGAAAACGCCTGGTCGCCCACTGGGCAATGGCAGTACGGAGTTCACCCGAACCTGCCGTTAGTGGATAAACGGACAGACCGGACATGTTGTTTGTAATGGCGTCATAGATGAGCTTGGGAGCGGCATGCTTTGGTTCGCCAATCGAAAGCGCAATATGGTTAAGATCGGCAGGCGGCACGATACCAGCCTTTAGATTGGCTAGTTTTTCAAATGGATAAGGTTGAAGCTTTTCGAGGTCTGGGTTCATACGAAATCAATTAACCGGCGCTTGCCAGGTGATGGAGGAGACGTTTGGCTGTTTCCGCCAAAACAGCCGTTCCAAGATACAAGCTGTTTTCGTCTATGTCAAAGTTGGCTGAATGATGAATGCGGGGAACGTCGGTCTGGCCAACTCCTACGAATATGAAGCAACCGGGAATTAGCTCCTGATAATAGGAGAAATCTTCTGCCCACAATTTTGCTTCCAGCGTTATAACGTTCTCTTCACCAATGAGATCGATAGCCGCTTCTCTCATGATGTTCGTGATACCTGGGTCATTGACCGTCACTGGATAACCTTTCTCAAAGTAAAGATTGTAGGTTCCACCCATAGCTTCGATCAAAACGCATGTATTTTTGATTTCTTCTCTTATTTTGTTTCGAATAATGGGATTTAGACTACGAGCCGTTCCCCTCAGAATGACACTGTCCGAAATGATATTACATCTGGTGCTGGAGCTTTCAATGCTTCCAATCGTTATAACGGCCGGTTCCTGCGCAGGAATGCGCCGAGAAACAATGGTTTGGATTGCCTGAATGACATGTGCAGCAATCACAACTGCATCGATGCACTTCTCCGGAAAGGCTCCATGTCCGCCTTTTCCCTCGATTGTTACTACGAATTGATCGGCTGATGCCATAACGGGACCGGGTGCTATGCCAAGCTTTCCAACAGCCAACCCTGAGTCCACATGCATGCCAATAATGTTTGATACGCCGTCCAGAGCGCCGGCTTCAAGCATGCGGGGAGCACCGGAAATTCCTTCATCGTCAGCGGATTCTTCGGCGGGCTGCATCAAGAGGCGGAGACGGCCGCCGTAATGATCAACACTCTCTTTTACATCTGCTGCAAGCAATTTTGCTGCTCCGAGAGCACATGCTATGTGGGCATCGTGCCCGCAAGCGTGCATAACGCCATGATTTTTAGAACGGTAAGATCGATCGGATGGTTCCTCAATTGGCAAGGCGTCGAGATCTGCTCTGATCGCCACGCAGGATCCTTTTCCTTTACCGATATCAGCTGTGAGACCCGTTTTTGCCAGTCCGGACTTAACAGAATAGCCCAACGACGTGAGACGTTTTTCTACAAACGCGGAAGTTTCAAACTCCTGAAAACTCAGTTCCGGGTGTTCATGCAAGTAACGCCTGTCTTGAACAAGTTCATCCTGGATGGCGAGAGCTTGAGAAAGTAAACCCTTTTTGTCTTTCATTTCTATTCGAAAAATCGTCCCTTTTGTTGTCCGGTTCGATTGTTGGCAAAAGCTTCTTCAACAATTTGGCTAGCGATTTTAGTACAAATAAGAGAGAGCGCTTGAATCTGCTCTTCCGTAAATTCCGCTTTGGTTTCTTCGAGTGCTCGTCGAACGACTCGTTCAGCCTCAGATTTAAGCATCGGTCCTCCTCAAGAGGTAAGGTGCAGGGATGAAGTCTTTCAGTTATAGAGTTTACTCTTGTTTCGCCCTAAATGGGCTTGGGTCAGTGCGGCACCACAACTTAATTCCCGCACCTTTGCTAGTTTAGCTAACCAGAGAACGAAGTGAGGCACAAACGTAGTTGACCAAATCTCTTGTGCCAAAAAGCACTGAAGCGTAGGGTGAAATTTATTTCGTTGGCTTCGTCACTTAAATCAAAGCAGAGCATCCTCTCTAAACCGAGAATATACCGCTCTTTTACCCGCGTGCCGCGGAGCTTTGAAAAGCCGCTGCCTGAAAGGATTATCACATGCCTACCCAAACTTTCACCGAAGTGGACGTGCTTGGCTGTTACGTTCAACCAATCGTGCCCTTAAATGTCGTATCCGTTTCGCAACTCGAGCTTACGAAGGATGGCAGGGTTGCCAACAATCAACTATTTAAACTTTTCATTGGCGGGCAGTTTGCACTACAAACTGAGCTTGCTAACAACCTGCCGAAGATAACGGTACATCTCTTTGAAGGGGGAGAAATTGTTCTGGAAACCGAAAAAGCGGGCAGCTCTCGTTTATTCATCAAATGCAATGCTCAGACTACAGATCTGAGCGAAGCAAATGAGTGGCTCTCTGATGTCTTGGGATATCCTTGCCAACTTCGCACGATGGAAACGAATCGAGTGCAAACGCTCTCAGTAGTTTCCTATGGGTCTTTTATGGCCTTTAACGGTGCACTAATTACTCCAATTGCAATCGAAAAATTGGGCGCAAATTTAGTAATTGATGCACCGGAATGGGCGGAAACAGAGTGGGGAACGGAAGTGTTCATCAACAAGGTGCAGTTCATAGTTGGTCCTGCCGTGGTGCATCCTCAAATCGATGTCGTGAAACTCAATTGGAAGGAGGAGGAGAACCTTACGAGCGCGCAAAAACTGTTTCGGCCGCTCCTTTTGGGAACAGATCGAAGTCTTCGTTTTGGCCGATCCGTGCAGCCAGTAACTGCGGGATCGATCGTGCGTTACACATTCACCTAGGCTTTTGCCTAACGAGAGTTCTCTCTCGTTCCCTGTATATATTATATATAATAGTATATATTTGGAAAAATGAATCACCATAGATGGTGTCAACCGCTAGACTCCTGGGGCGGCTATGCTGGCCCCAGGAGTTTGAGTTATCGACATCAAATGGCAAGGGCACTACATTTGCTGATCAGTGATTTCAGTTGGTAATCAGTTTCCTTGGCATTGCCGGAGGCTTGATTGGCGGCCAAAATTTTAACCATGTGAGGCTTCATTACCCTCAACAGGCTCGGTTTAGATTGCGGTTCCAGTAGCCCATTCCGGAAAAGGGCATGGACGATGCACAAAACGGCGTTCAATCGCGCCGGTTCTTTGAATTCAAGGAGCTTCTCGATTAGAAACGGCATGGTTTCGACAACGCCTATGAACTGGCAGCACAAGCCGACGTTTTCCTTGTCATCTCCAGCACGCGTGAGAAGTGTAGAGATGATCGAAAATGGATCTTCGCCAATCTCGGTGAGCACTCTAGCCGCCATGATCTGTGTTTCGAAATCAGGGTCTTCGAAACGAGCTTGAAGCCAGACTTTGTCCTTGACTCGCAGTCCGATTGCCGCCAACGCAAAAGCACGGTTTTCATCGAGAGGATCGTTCTCGGCGCAGTGCATAACGTTGGCGAGCAGTTCAGGAGACCAGTCGCTGACATAACGAAACATGCAGATTAAGTCTCCACGTCTCAATGCCGCTTCTTCGTCCTCTGCCAGCTCTGGCGCATCCACTCCAGCAAGCATTCCGACAAGTTCTTTGAACCAGGGTTCATCGAACAGGTTCGGAGTGAGGCTAATCAATTGGCCGATTCCCCGGGAGGCGTTGGTCGAGATGCTGAGATTGCGCTCCTCGGCAGCAGCCAGTCGGGCTTTTTCGAGTCCAGCTAGAACTCTTTGTGTAATTTGTTCCATATACTTTGGTTCCTTTTCTTTCATAAATTGGGCATGGGCAAGCGGTTTGAGAACACCAAGCCGTTAAACAGCTGTGTAAGCAGAGTTGTTGTGCACTGTGCGTCTCTTTATCCGAAAGTCCTTGCATTCAAAAATAGGTAGATAACTATATGAAAGGGCTTGGAATAGCCCATATTCAACCGACTCTTGACTAGATTGACCGCTCTTTTAATATTGCTTCTTCACGTTGCTGGCACCGTTCGGAACGCTCTTCTTTAAGTGGACGAGAACCGCCGGTTAGGAAAAGTTCGGCGAACGTTGCAAGGCACAAATTTGTAAGGATATTTTCAAGCTACCCTTGGCTTCGAACACAGCAATTTCTTGAAGAGTTGACTAAGTGCACCAGGAACTAGTGTTTCGGACCATTAAGATAGCGAGCTTAAGACTGCAACCATTGACAAAGGATCTGCGCCATTCCGATAGTCAAGGCATCATCGCGCTCCCATTTCCCAAGGTACTCAATAACACGGCTAGTTTTCTATCCAGCATCCAGAAATCTTTTGCCGGGGGCAATGTAGAAGCGCTATGAGTATGTTAATCAACCAACGGAGAACCGAGATGGATACGGAATCTATGCTTGCGCATGGTTGGCAGCCAAACGGAAGCTTCATCAGTAAAACGGCGAAAGTAAGCACGCTTGCTTCTATCGCACCAATGGTTGTTGTCGGACCAGGCACGATCATCCAACCCGACGCCGTCATTCAACGCTGCGTTACGATCGGCGCCGGTGTGCGTGTTGAAAAAGGATGCATCATTCGACCAGGAGCCACAATCGGTTGCAGAGTCCAGCTTGGAAGAGACGTTTGTGTGGGCGCATTTTGCGTGCTTGGTTCAGATTTCCTTCTGGAGCGAAACACACGCATACCAGACTTTGCTACGCTCAGCGGCAAACCGGAGGCATATGCAGAAGACGAATCTGAATCTGTCGAACCGATCATGACTAACGTCAACGCTGGAGCTCAGCTCAGCAAAAATGTCGTATTAGGCTTAGGTGCTCGGGTGGGCAGAGCAGTTCTGGCAAACGGTGTCGTCATCGGATATGGTGGCAAGATCAGTGACGATTCACAGCTCGGCGCCTTTGCCGCAGTTGGATTCGATGCTGAAGTATTTGGTGTTAGCATGGGCAAAAGAGCGCAACTAGGTGCAGCAGGACGCCTTGTAAACAAAGGCTTAGCCGATCACGAAGCCCTTCTATCAGCGCCTTTTGAGCATGCACTCCTCAACTAGCGCTGCAATTGGTATCAATGCCTTTGAGCACGGGCGGGGTTCAACTCCCATAAAGAGTTTCCCCGCCCACTCTTCTTTTCTTTAAAAATTATCGTATAACTATAATATATCGTATAATTGATCAAATAAAGGAACCAACCAAAAAGCCGAGGATGCCATTTCCTCGGCTTTTTGGTTGTTAGCAAACTCAGGCTTCCTGGCTGACGAGATTCTTGGTAGCCCGATAGCGCTCCCAGAACTCAGTAACCGTTAACGAGCCGCCATCGCCGGCGATACCGTCATTCTCCAGTATCTTCGAGATGCTGACGACATTTCCAACAACAGCTTCCCAGGTCTGTGCCCCGACGATTTTCAGGATTTCCTGGAGCAACAGTCCGAGCCCGTCGATCTCTGAAGGGCGAAACGGCACTTTGAAGTTGGGAAGGCACATGAGCTCAATGATTCCCGCCGGATTTGTGGGGGTCAACTCCAGTGTGACAACGAGACCACCGTCCACCTGCTGGATGCTGTTGTTAGTTACGCGATAGCCGCTGAGAGGGAAATCTTTATTTGTAGACATGACTTGCTCCTTTTTGTGTAGGTTCGGAACCCACTTGTCCGGCTCACCATATGAGTAACTAACTCACTGCGATCCAATTGGCGTTGTAAATTCACGTCGCACAGCAAATTCATAGTAGGGCGTCGCGAATGTAGTGATGGATCTCATACGACACTACCACTGCGAGCAAAAGCACCACATCCGCTATCGACCAGAGCAAAATAGGTCTTTTGCTAAGAGGGGTTAGATTGACGAGCGCGATGGCGCCGCAAACAAGCAGAACGGTGAGAAACCGCGACGTTTTCAGGAAGAGAGTTATATCCCGAAAGTATCCGCAACAACCATTGCCGCAGATCATTTCGAGCACACTGGAGCTAACTCGATAGTTTTTCCAGGCTAGAAGACCGGTTACGACGGTGAGGACGTACCAAAAATGAAAATGCATTGCCGACTCCTATTTCTGATTCCGCTTTGTTTTCAAGGCAGAATCCAAGCTGGGGCTGGCTCGGGCAGCGAAAGAGTCGCAGTCCGAACCAGCTCGTTAAAGGAAAAACCTAGTGCTAAAGCGATTCGACTGGTATCACATAAGGCTGGAACAGGTTCGAAGTGTTGTGCACGCTGCAGCGCAGTTGGTCACCGGCCTTAGGTTTTTGGCCCCCAATCAAATAGACCTCGTAACCATCCGTGATACCACCTTTGATGATTCCGATTGCGATCACCTGTTGATCAGTCTCCTCCATATGGAAGCTTACGTCAGTTGGCAGCGTCAGGAAAACCTCAACATCCAGAACATTCCCATACGAGAGGGCGCTCTGAACTTTTTCGTGCGGAACATACGTACCTGTAAAACGCGTACCGCGCTGTTCAACTATTCTGGCCAAGATATAGTGTCCGTCACGAAGCGAGCTGAATTTTGCAACCTGAATTTCGTCTGTGGAGTCACAGTGCATCCATCCTGTCAGCAAGCTGTAGCCAGCCTTCCCATTTACGACCGTCAACAGGCTGGCCCCTGTGCTATGGGCTGAGAGCACTTTCGCAACAACTACTCTTCCCTCAAACAACTCGTTTACCATAAATTTGCTCCTGGAAAATAGCCAACGCTTTGTTAAGCCTGCCTTTTGGGGATTCAGGAAAACGTTGGGTTGGGACCTGATTTGTGGCAGGGCATAAATGCCATTGCCGGAAACGTTGCAGTGAAAAATACTGTGGGTTTTGTGCTACTTCTGGAAAAGAAAATTGAAAGATACGTTGAACCTAGCAAAACGATTTGAGGTTGCCAAGCAGAATTGGGGGAGTTGCGGGCTGTAGTGGGAATAACCGCACCAGTTCAAGCATCTATACCACTTGGAAATCTGGCGGTGGTCGGTAATTTTTCATCGCAATTGGTTGATTTGCGATCGAGACACAAGGGAACGGACCGGAAGGTTTCCTCTCGACAAAACGGATTCGGCGAGGTTGAACGAGCCGCTTTTAGCAGTGATAAGCGTAACCTTCGCAAACATAGCGGTTAACAGCAGAATCTTCGTCCGGCCAGGCATAAACGCGCCCATGTGCAGTCATTGTTTCGGCCTTAAGACATTGGCTAGTTTGGCCTCAACTTACATCAATTTGAATTTCCGGAGAAAAACTTTCCATCGCTATAGAAAGAAAGGACCTTATGCCTACAATTGCCGAACACAGATCACCAGCTGCTCTGGCCGTTGAGTTATTAGCTCGGCATTCCATTTCACCGAATGATGCCGGCTGCCAGGAAGTATTGAGGAGACGCCTGGTAAAAGCGGGCTTCATGACAGAAGTTCTCAATTTGAAACGTGTAAACAACCTCTGGGCTTGCCACGGTACCAGGGCACCATTGGTAGTACTAGCTGGACATACAGATGTTGTTCCTCCCGGCCCAATTGAAGACTGGAAACACGACCCATTTTCTCAAAAGATAGTTGAAGGGTATTTGTATGGGCGCGGGGCTGCCGATATGAAGGGTGGACTTGCCAGCCTGACAATCGCTGCCGAAAACTTCATCACCAAACACCCAGACCATGCTGGTTCGCTCGCCATGGCCGTAACATCGGATGAAGAATTGTCTGCCCGAATAGGCACCGGACACGTGCTCCGCTTTCTGGAAAAACGCGGTGTGCAAATCCATCATGCCTTAATCGCTGAACCCACTTCGCATCATAGTCTGGCAGATGAAATAAAAGTGGGCTCTAAACCTGGAGCACTAACGAAAGCATTGACGACTGCAATCACCGAAACAGTGGGTGCGGAAACGAAAATGTCTTGCGAAGGTGGCATGTCCAGTGGTCTCCTTTTCCAGAAACATGGCGCAGAGATTGTCGAACTCGGTTTATCTAAAGCTACTATTCATGCCGCAAACGAGTGCGTGAAGGTGAAAGACCTCTTCATGCTTACGGCAATCTATGAACGCACGCTTGAGATATTGTTGAAGGTAGCATGATGGTGCGGGGACGTGGCGACCGAACTGTTTCCGGTTTAGAAACCCTACCTTTCGGTCGCTTTTTTTGCCCTGGATGGCACCATATACGGTATCAAACTGAAATGGTACTCACGAGCATTCCGGAAATCTCGCAATGCAGATCCCACCAATATCGTCAAGAGTTTAATAGCCTTCATTCTCGGGTATCCTAAAACAGCAGAGTTTGTGAGCAAGTTGGTTGACATGGGGGGCCGCTAAACGATGGTTGTTACTAGTCGGGATCTCACTGCAAATAGTGAGTCAAGCGAAACCCGTTCTTTCGTAAGCATCCCTACCAGCCCTACTACTTTGCCAATCGAAGTGACCGTAACAGGTAAGCTACCCCCAGGTGCCGGTTCGTTTTTGGTTGCAAATTCTCTATGGCAACAACAAATGCATCCCGAATTTCTGGATGAATACAATGAGCCAAGCGCATTAATTGGCAAGACGAATTTTGAAAAAAGTGATTCCACTGCCGTTTACACGTTTGCAGTAGACAAACGAGACCTCGTTTTTCACTGTCACGGTGGTCATCGGGCCATTACCGGCATAACCGGCGGCAAAGGTGCTCTATTGAAGTTCAGTCTTTGCAGCCCTGAAGATGCTTATACCAAGCCGCAAAAGTTTCTGGACAATTTATGGATAGTCAAAATTCCGGGTGATAGGATGTTTGTCCTGAGATTCCAAGGGTCTGTGTATCACCAGTTTTGTCCGGCGGATCGCAATGAGAATGGCTTTTTTGCCATTTCAATCCACACAAACGAAGCAGGCGGTTTGTCCGGCGAATTGCTCGAAGCAGTCCTTGCCGGCCATGGTAACATTCCGCTTCTCACAGAACCCGCTCCAGATGCAGTTATAGAACTCCTGGCCCGTCCAGGCGCTCTCGATAATGCTCGGCATATTTCCCTCGACATTGAATAAAAATTGAGTTCGCTATCACTCGTTTAAGTTCAGCGCCAAGAATCGCGTTAATATGACACTCGGTTTCGGAAAGGCGATTCAATGAGTAGCGGCTATCTATACGGTTTTCTGGTCATAACAGTAACGGTGGGGCTTTCCATTCTTGGAATGCTCCTGGTTCGCTCAAGGGTCAGCCTCGAAACACTTGCCAGCTATCACGAAGTGGCTGGTTACTTACTTTCTGTTGTAGGAACTCTCTATGCCGTTCTACTTGGTTTCGTCATTGTAGACTCGATGCAGCACATGCAGGATGTGCGGGGGCTTGTCTCCATGGAAGCAAGCGGGCTCGCTAACATTTTTCTGTGCGCTGAAGGGTTGCCGCCCGACAACAAAGATCAAATTCGCAAACTTTGTCGGGAATATGCCTCGGAAGTAATCAATGATGAGTGGTCAGCATTACAGCACGGTCACTACAGCCAAAGAACATTTCACTCTGTTTTTCTGATCTGGAAAGACATTACGAGATATCAACCCGTAACCGAGCAACAACAGAACATTCACCAGCAGATGATAAGCGAACTATGCTCAATGACGCAGAATCATCGCACCCGTGTTATCAGTGCCACTCGTGGTGTAGCTCCAGTTATGTGGTTGGTTCTGATTGTAGGCGGGATTTTCACCGTGATATTCACCTACTTCTTTGGTGTGGCAAACATTCGAGTGCAGGCTCTTATGACCTTGCTTGTGGCACTAACACTGTCTCTTAACGTCTATCTTGTTTTCGTTTATGGCAACCCAATGTCGACGGATCTCGGCATAAAACCCGGACCGTTCGAGCTTGATCTCATTATTTTTGATAGCTTCGACAAGGGAGAAATGCCCCCGGGAAAGTCGCTCTCTAATTAGAAATTTTGCGTTTGTTCGATTTATAGATATATACTATCATATATAAAAGATAATTGGAAAATTAAAAGATATGAGCACCGCGGTGCCACCAGTTACGATGGCATCACGGCGCTCGTGGTTTTATTTGTTCAAGCGGCAAGCGAGGCCGCCAGTTGAGCGATATCAGGATCGGCTGATTGCTGGGCTTGCGGTAGTTCAGCAGCCAATAAACGTGACGCGGCTGAATCCGCCCTCAGAATGTAGCCAGAAAGAAAGCGCTCTTCGATTGTGCCGTCATACAGATAGGCACGAGCAAAATCTTTCGCAGCTTCATCGTCACATTCACGAAGAGCCTTCAAGAGAGCCAGCCGGATTGCACTGGAAGACGTAAGGCCTTTCGTTACGAACGACAATACCAAACGCGGTATCTCCCTCCACATAAGCTCCAGAGCAGCAGGAGCATAATGGAGAACGTGCGCAGCTCCTCTTTCAATGGCCGCAAATATTTCATTGATTGCACCTCCTTCTGCAATTAAAGTTATGAGCTGCTGGCTTGTCTCACCTTGCGACCAAGCGAGTGCATCCAGGAAGCTGTTGGTGTGTTCGGGAAGCTCATCGAAAAACGGTTTTGATTCGTCCGTTTGGCGATCTTTCCGCAAAGCGAGACAGAGTTTATACAGCAATTGAACAGCGATTTCGCGAACCGGCATCTCGTTTTCGACGTTGTCTATCGCAAACACCAGAGCTCCCAAATTGCGAGGAATAGCCATTTGAAAGGTAGCGGTTTCGAGCAGACTTTCATCCGAGGTTGCAGGCATCATCTCGAGAATGTGCGGGACATACAAAAGCGGATCGATCTTCGGATCCGTTATCTGAGCGAGCCCCGATGCGAGATGGAGGCGTGCGCCAAATTCTTTTTCTGCCCGCAAGCGATCCACAAGATAAGTAAAATCGACCGCACCTTTGTTGAGCAGGGTGAACGAAGCGATAGTCCGAGCAGACCACCTTGGATGTTCTTCGGCGGCCCGTTTTAGCAGTGAGACAGCGCTTTCTGTAAAGTCGCTCCTAAGTTCTGAAAGGACCTCGATTGCGACAATCGATCTGCTCATGAGCAGTGGGTCTTCAGGCGACAACGGGTCACGGTTTAAGATGTCCTCGATAGCAGCAAGAAGGCCCTGATACTCGACCGATTGATCATCAATCAGCTCACCAAGCGGAGTAGCGATTCCGTAATCCGCAAATTGGGGATGATGGAATTCGAAATCCAACAAGATGCGGAATTTTTCAGAGAGCGGAATCGCCAGACGGCATATGTTCTGAGCGATGGCCGAAACCACGATTAAACCCGCATTTTGTTGGGAATTCAGAAAGGCTTCGTACTTTCTCGCTAACTTTCTCGCCACCGCTTGTCCAATGGATGGTCTCCACGATTCAGCTGTGCTGGCAATCACACTGAGAGCCCAAACGTGTGCGATGTGAGGGTTTTCGTTGAGAGCGGCGAAAGTCGCGTTGATTGCTCGTATGCCCCTTTTGGCGATGTTTAAGGAGAAAAGTTCGATTTCGTCCGTGGACAGTTCGCCCTCAAGACGAAGCAAGTTTAGAAGTCCCAACCACGCTTCAGTTACGTTTTTCGGGATGTAGCGCATATGCACTCCTTTGAGAAGAGATTTAATTCGATTCCTGTTCGTTTTGACCGATGCGGTGGGAGTCAGCAGCGGTTGAAAATGAAGTGGTCCACCCCAGTTAGCCAAAACGGCTAAACGGAAGATTGCTTAGGTACCCACACTTAAAAGTGACTGGGATGGATCTCCTGCTCGAAAAGGAACGGAATTATGAATGGAGACTAGATCCTTACAGGGTTGTCAATGAACCCTGAATACGCCAAGATGTGCACATTCACAGGAAGTTCGCTTGTTTGCCTGACGATGGATCGCAGCTGTATACAGCTAGTGGTCGAACTTAGTTCAGTCGCGATAGCGTTTCAGTGGTATAAATGTTAGTCGGCTCAAACCGGGCAGCAGAAGCCGATTCAAAGAGAATTTAAGAAAAGTGGACAAACTATTCGACCTGACGGGCAAGGTTGTAATTGTCACGGGTGGAGGAAGAGGGATCGGCAAGACAATTGCTGAAGCATTTGCTGAGGCCGGCGCCAAAATTGTCATAACCGGCCGACGTGAACAGTGGTTGAATCAAGCACTGGAAGAATTTAAAGGCAAAGGCTTCGATTGCCTGTCAGCTGTGGCGGATGTCACCAAACAAAACCAGGTTGATTACACAACTGCGGCCACTCTAGATCGTTTCGGCAGGATTGATGTACTGGTAAACAATGCCGGCGTTACTTGGGGACAGCCGACAGAGAGTATGCCGCTCGAGAAGTGGCAGCAAGTGATCGATGTCAATTTGACAGGACTTTTCCTCATGAGTCAGTGTGTCGGCAAAGTGATGCTGGAGCAAAAATCGGGCCGCATCATAAACATTGCCTCTGTAGCCGGTTTGGGGACAGTAGGACCAAGCATTGCCAGTACTATTGCTTACAACACCAGCAAAGCAGGC
>CAJCIF010000179.1 GCA_903970355.1 Actinomycetota bacterium | reverse complement strand
AATGCGGGCCAGCCTGTCTTCCGTTTGTTCTTGTTTGTAAGGATGAGCAAAAAGCTTGGTTTCTATCTTGCCAAGATTGGTTGCCTCAGTGTCGGTAAGTGCCTGCATCTCTGCCGCAAAAATGGGGCAGGCGCCGACAATAAATAACGATGCCGCCAGTGCGAGTGAACACGGCAAGCGCTTTAAAGAGGCCCGAAAGCCTGGATATTTGAAATTGCAGCTCTCTGACATACTCAAACACAGCCGCTAGCTAGAATCCCATAATAACACGGACCTCTTGGCAAAAAAATTGCCCTCCGACACCTCAAAATTAGGTAGCATCAAAGCCGCTTAGAAGGATAGGGAATTATGGTTCGAGGAAATTCTAAAGTGGGAGCAAATGTCGTTCTCAACGGCGAGAACCTGAATCTGGCGGAGATTTCGGCTGTTACATATGATTTCGCGCCTGTTTCAATTGCCGCAAATGCCCGTTCCAAGATGCAATCGAGCCGTTCTGTCGTTCAGAAAGCATTGGCCGATCAGCGCCCTATCTACGGCTTAACAACCGGTTTTGGTAAATTCAAAGACATTTATATTCCGCCAGCCGACGCTCGTACTTTGCAACGAAATTTTCTGCGCAGCCATGCTGCCGGCGTGGGCAGGCCATTTGATATACCAACTGTGAGAGCTTTTACACTTTTGCGGGCCAACGCGTTGGCAAAAGGATATTCCGGTATTCGACCGGAAGTTGTGCAGCTTCTCATTGACCTTCTAAATAAGCGGGTACATCCGGTGGTGCCCGAGCAAGGTTCCGTTGGTGCAAGTGGCGATCTCGCTCCGCTGGCTCACCTTGCACTTGTCCTCATAGGCGAAGGTCAAGCCGAGTACGAAGGAGAGATTCTGAGCGGCGGTGAAGCGCTAGCGCGAGCAAAATTGGATCCGGTAGAGCTGGAAGCGAAGGAGGGCCTTGCCCTCGTGAACGGCACGCAAGCAATGAGTGCGATTGGATGTCTCGCCCTTATCGATGCCCTTGGTTTGGCCAAAATAGCGGATATAGCTGGTGCTATGACAGTAGATGCACTGCTTGGTTCCTCAAAACCTTTTTCGATGGATGTGCAAAGTGTCAGGCGACATCCAGGCCATAAAACAAGTGCCGCTAATTTGTTGAAGCTTTTAACCGACAGCGAATTAATGGAAAGTCATGCCGATTGCGGAATGGTGCAAGACGCATATTCATTGAGATGCATGCCGCAAGTGCATGGCGCAACACGGCAAGCGATCGAGCACGCCCAAGATGTCTTGCTGATCGAAATTAACTCGGCAACGGATAATCCGCTTGTATTCGATAACGAAGTGATATCTGCCGGCAATTTTCACGGACAACCAATTGCAATTGTGCTCGACTATTTAGCCATTGCAATGGCAGAGTTAGCTAATATATCAGAGCGTCGCACCGAGCGATTGGTAAACCCCGCCCTCTCAAATGGATTACCAACATTCTTGACGGAGCATGGAGGACTGAATTCTGGACTGATGATCGCACAATATACAGCAGCAGCATTGGTTTCAGAGAACAAAGCGTTTGCGCATCCGGCAAGCGTAGATTCAATTCCGACATCTGCAAATCAGGAAGATCATGTCTCGATGGGCACGATCGCGGCGCGAAAGGCGCGCATGATTATTGAGAACGTGCGAAACGTGTTGGCGATCGAACTAATTTGTGCGGCTCAGGCTCTAGATTTGCGAGTGTCTATAGACGAATCAAAAGCTAATCTCAAACCTGGAAACGGGGTGAGATCCGCCCTGGAATGCATTAGGAAATTTATTCCCCATCTTAAAGAAGATCGTGAGCTCCATCTTGATATCTCGGCTGCCGAAAATCTAATTCGCTCCGGCGAGCTCTTGTTTGCTGTTGAATCAAACGTAGGAAGGTTAGATTAGCGAACTGTGAGCAGTTTCGTGCGATTCTTGTTTCTTTTGGCCTTTATAGTCCTGGCGGTGTTGGCGGGTTTCATTCTCATAAAGCCAAAAGCGAAAACGGTTGTGGTTACAACTACTGATTCACCTGATGCGGTGAGAATTCTTTTTGTCGGCAACAATCTCAATCAAACGATCGCGCTCACGTTTTCAAAACTGATTGAATCAGGCATGGAACAACAAGCAAAGATTGCGATGGTTTATGGGCCTGATTTTAGTTTCGAAGATCATTTTAAAAATGGCTCGGCCCTGGAAGCAATTGAGTTTGGCGGGCCATGGGATTATGTCTTGCTTCAAGGCAGAGGCGGACATGAATTTTTCTCGAAGGATTCGTTTCGAGATTACGGCAAAAAGCTAATCAATCGAACGCGCAGATCCAATGCTATTCCCGTGCTTTTAGAAGCGGCGTCCTATTCTGACGATGAAGATACATTTCAGAAAATGATTGAGGTCTATCGAGAACTCGCTCAAATAGAAAACACGCTTCTTGTGCCTCTAGGCGAAGCATGGATTTTTGCGCGCAATAACAGTGTGATCAGGCTCTTTGAAGATGACCGTCATTTGACACCTGCAGGCTCATACTACACAGCATGCATCCTATATGAATATATCTTTCGCAAGAATCCAAGTGGCTTGCCAACTGTGATTGAAGTTCAGGATCCAGGCAAAAAGGAAACGCGCATTTTGATAAACCTGGATCCGGACGAAGCGGTAGCGATTCAGACTTTGGCCTGGAAACAGTATTCGTTCCAGCCGAAGAAGAAAGTAAAAATATAGAGCTTGTATATACGGTGTGCTGTTATGCGATAATCATGGCTGTGGGCGATTAGCGCAGTTGGTAGCGCAGCACGATCACACCGTGAAGGTCGGGGGTTCAAGTCCCTCATCGCCCAAATTTTAATTGCGCACCATATACGATGCTATTCGACTGAGTTCAGTCTATAGCCGACTCGAGCAATGGTCTCAATGATCGAATCGGATTTTTCTTCATCGAGTTTGTCGCGAATGCGCTTAACGCAGGTGCGGATCGCTTCAATGGTAGCCTCGCTTTCCGAGTGCCAGACACGTTGCAATAGAGTTTCACCACTGAAGACTTCATCGGGATTGCGCATAAAAAATTCTAGAAGTGCAAATTCCCGCGGCTGCAAAAAGATAGGCTTTTCATTTTTAAAAACCTTATGCTTGACGGGGTCGAGCGAAATATCGCGGATTTTCAAGACATTGGTTGGTTTTTGAGAGGATCGCCTCAAAGCGGAACGGATGCGGGCAGCTAGCTCCTTCATGTTGAAGGGCTTAGGCAGATAATCATCGGCACCGATATCCAATCCGGTAATCTTCTCATCTATCGTTCTGTTCACGGAGAGCATGATCACCGGCGTATTGATGCCTTCATCACGAATATATCTCAATATTTCCAAGCCGCTTAAGCCAGGCAAGTTCCAGTCAAGTAGCACTAGATCGAAGTCTGAGACGCGAAGCCGGTCTAATCCTTCCCTGCCGTCGTGAACAATTTCGAGAATATGGTTCTCGGAACCGAGCCAAGCGCCGATGACTTCGGTGAGGTCTTTGTCGTCATCTAACAAAAGTATTTTTGACATGTTGGAAGCTTGCTGAGTTCAGAGTTCATAATATACACCGCCAGGACGAAAGCATGTTTTGCTCCTGGGCTCAAAGGGGATATTTTTGCCATACGTCCTCAATAGACGGTTTGTATGCATTTGTTCACCGATCTCACTTCACGATTATCGCTTTCCCAAAAGGGACTGATTGTTCTTGCCATACCCCTTGCGTTGCAGCTCGCCCTCATTGTGTGGCTTCTTCAACTGAATGCGGAAACGGAAAAGAATGCCGCTGCCATCGATCGGGCCAAGCAGATTAGCGATGCTTCAATAGAATTCTTAGGGCATAACTACGCGGCAGCCTCCCTGGCCCTTGGTGCGCTGGAATCCGATGGCCCTCTCGATCCGGCCTTTGGTCGCAATATCGATCTCCTTGTGGAAGACGGCAAACGTCTCGTTGAATTGCTTGATAAAGGCTCCGAAGCAAAATACAAGGTAGACAAAATTTTGCGAGCCAGCCGACAAATGCTCAAGGAAACCGACAACGGTACGCGTGGCTTGAAGAGCAAGTTTCCGGAAGGCAGTGAAGGGAGAAACCTTATGCTGGCCCAATTACCGGCATATGGCCACGAGCTTGAATCGCTTGTCGATATGAATAGAAAGGAGCAGTTGCTTGCCGAAAGTGATTTCAAAACACAATTGCAGGCAAGGCAGCGCACCCAGATAATGGTGATTACGATCACCATCATAAATGCTGTACTGGTATCGATCATGTTCGTTCTTTTTCGGGGCGACGTCATAAACCGTCTCAATCGCATAAATGACAATAGCATGCTCATAGCAAGCGGCAAACCATTGCCACCGCCCATGGTGGGTAGTGATGAGATAGTCAGGTTGGATAATGTCTTCCACGATATGAGCCGAATCCTTTTCAAAACGTCTCAAAAAGAAAGAGCGATGGTAGAGAATGTCCGCGATGTAATTTGCAGCCTGAACGCAAAAGGAACTTTCGATGAAGTAAGCGCCGCAGCAGAACAGGTATTTGGCTATACACCCGAAGAATTAATCGGCAGCAAAATTATCAATCTTGTCGGAGATGAAGAAAGATCTGCTCTAACGGAGCGCCTTCAGGCCATCATTAAAGGAGGAAATGAATCCACTTTCGAAATGCGCGTGCGCCGCAAAGATGGTTTGGTAGTTGATGTTCTCTGGTCTGCCGTCTGGGAACCTAATGAAGGGACTTTATTTTGTGTTGCTCACGATATATCGGAACGGCAACGAGCTGAACGAATGCGCCAGGAACTCGTGCAAATGGTGACTCACGATCTTCGCAGTCCGCTAACATCGGTGCAGGGCATTTTGGACATGATCGTGACTGGCAAAGCGAATCCGGGCGACGAGAATGGCAAACGCATGATGACGGTTGCCGCTAGAAGCGTGGCGCGAATGATTTTTCTAGTGAACGATCTTCTCGATATTGAAAAAATGCATGCCGGTATGTTCGAACTGCAAAGAAAAAATGTTTCTGTTGTTTCGATCTTCGAGTTGTCTTCATCAGGGGTTGAAACGCTTTTTGCGGAAGCCGATATCAAACTGGTTTGCGAAGATCACGGTCTAATGGTTAATGCCGATCCGGATAGGTTGGTGCAAATACTCGTCAATCTGTTTTCAAATGCTTTGAAGTTTTCCAAGAGTGGCACGACCGTAACTGCCACAGCCGAACAGCTTGGAGACTGTGTGGAATTCAAAGTGCGCGATGAGGGTCGCGGCATACCAAAAGATCAGGTGGCACAAGTATTTGATCGGTTTCAACAAGTGTCATCAGAAGATCGAATGAAAAACTTCGGTACCGGACTGGGTCTGGCCATCTGTAAGTCTCTTGTCGAACTGCACGGTGGCGATATTAGCGTGGTGAGCGAGGAAGGGAAGGGCAGCACTTTTTCCTTTCGAATTCCTTCCGAGAACACATCTAAAGATGGGCAGGAGCTGCAAGCGGACGTTCTGAAGAAGCGCGCCAGCTCGATGATGTTGGGTAAGAACCGCCAGGGCCGTATTTTTTAGTCCTTTAGCCATTGTTTCGCCATTTCTTTGCCATGGTTCAGCAATGAGAAAAGGGGAGAATTCTTTACATCTTCTAATGGAGGTGGATGACAGTGCCCAGGGACGCAACCTACTTACAAAGTCAACAGGAGCTGGAGCACCGCGAGCGAAACACCCGCGCCGGAGTGCTTTATGAGGCTTCTTATATTCCGCATGAGCATGTGGCTAGGCACAGCCATCGTCATGAGCCGCCGTACCTCGAGTTCGGCAATCCCTACGGTGCAGGAAAACATCCTCATCGCCACCCTTACCATCAACAAACTGAATACACTTCCCCTTACCACCACTCTTACCAAGAAAGC
>CAJCIF010000178.1 GCA_903970355.1 Actinomycetota bacterium | reverse complement strand
CAAAAAAGCTCAAACAGACAGGGAGTCTCAAAATGTCAGAATGCGATACCAGTTCACCAACTGAGTTGGTTGAATATCTGTCCGGTGAAGAATCGAATACGCCCGCCGCTCAGGCTGCCCTTAGACTCTTTTACTACGCCGGCCGCATCGATCCGAATACACCCAACTCCCGCAGTCAGGCACTTCGTGATTTGAAGCGTCTGGGTATCAGGGGCAACCGGCTGGAAAGGCTGTTCGTGCAAGTTTGCCACGGAAGCTTCAGCGTCATCCTCACTCTGCTGAGGTCCGAGTCACTCGGATTCTTGTCGGCCGCTGAACTGAACGCTGCAATAGATGAAGGGCACCCGCTGGACTTACGCAGTTTGCTGGCGCAAGTTCAGGCACAATTGCCAGACTTTAACAAAGAGACTGGCTAGAACATGTCTCATATCCCCTATCCACACCTTGCTGTGGTGGGGCCGGTGAAAGCCCGGTGCTGGCTAGCTTGGCTACTGGAAGCTAGCTGGGGAAAAACTACACGGAGCAATCAAATGACATAGGAGAGAGTTCTATGACCTCTGCAGAACGAGAAGCAGATCGCCTCAAAGGACAAGCTGAAGCGATCCGTCAAACAGCGGCTATGCAAGATGGGCTCATTGCCTTGATCGAGCATATCGCTAAGAAGAAAGCTTCAGAGAAACCAGGCGATTTTTCCGCGCAATGCCTCGCCGTCATTGCTGACACCCGCCGAGAAGCCTCTCAAGGACTCGGTTTGGTCGCGCAGCAGCTAGACGAGCATGCAACTGCTATCCTGGCGGCATCTGAGACGGAAGTCGCAGAGGCAATTCGGATTGGCAGCGCGCGAGCGATTGTGAGCGTTTCGGCGCTTGCAGTTTATGTCGGTTTGTGGGGCAAAGCAGCTGAATGGGCAGCCAAGCTCGGTTCGGACGTTCTACCCACCGTTACTGACGGATTAAACGAGCTTCTCACGGCCGTCATGAAAATAGACGGTTAAACTGCAGTACTCGGGGTGCATCAAGGCTTGGTGCACCCCGCCTTTTCGTTGATCCGATTTTGTCCTGGAGGATCGTATGTCTCAGTCCAAGTACTCGCTCACGCAAGAAATAAACGATATCGCTAGCAGTATCGGTTCCGGTCTTATGGCAAGGGCTGGCTCGAACCTGAGCGATCATGTCTTTAGATCGTGCGTGTTTTTGCTGGCAAAAGAAGTGGCCGGTCAACGTCGAAAGGCGTTCGAACGGCTATCTGAGGAGCCGAAATTCGCAGATATACCGGTCGATTTGTTTGACCACCAGCATCGCCACTGGGTGATCTCGTTGCTCTTTGGATCGGTCATGCATCCGGACTTTCAGCCCGATGTGGTCGCCCAATACGAACAGCTCGCGCGCGCCATCGTGACGAGAGCCGAAAATGTGATCATCAACTGCCCGGAGTTATTCGGCTAATCGATATAACCACTCGATACGTTTTGAAGCAGGGATGAACCGGTGCTATCTGAGCCCGGCTCCCTGCTTGTGTTTTTCGAGAATAACATTATAAGATATAGTAATATACGCAAATTTCTTACGAAGTATTCAGCACATTCAAGCAAACCCCTCGAAATTAGGGCTTCAGCAAATCTTCGTTGTAGGCGTGCAGAGCAATATCGTCACCCGTATGAAGGAAAAGCACGGTTTCGTTTTTACCGATTGCTTGCCGTCTGATCAAATCAATCATTGCACCCAGAGCTCTTCCTGTATAAACAGGTCCGACTAACAGTCCCTCTGTTTTGGCCATCAGTTTGATCGCTTCACGCTCCAGCTCTCCCACTATGCCGTAGCCTTCGCCGAGATAGTCATAGTCGATCGAGATGTCGTTCATACTGCATATGTCAGGTGCGCCCAGGTTTCGCGATGCCTCTGCAATGATATCGTATATGGTGGCTTTAAATTTAGAAGGATCAGTCTCATCCGGACCATGATCGATGCTTATACCTGTGAGCTGACCATCAAAACCACGCAACTTTGCGCCAAGCACGAGTCCGGCTTGAGTTCCTCCCGATGAAGTGCTGAAAATGATGCGATCAACAATAGTGCCATCGCCTTTTAATTGTTTATCGATTTCGATCAATGCTCGAACGTAGCCCATCGCCCCAACGGCATTCGATCCGCCAATTGGAATCACATAAGGCGAATGTCCTTGTGCACGCAACTCCTCTGCTACAGACTCCATCTTTTCATTTCGCAAATGCCTTTCTGTAAAATGCAAAGTTGCCCCGAGCAGTTGATCGAAATAAAAGTTGCCAGTTGGCTTATCTAAAGCATTGCCGCTTAAAACAAGATGGCAAGTCAAACCGGACTTGGCAGCGGCCGCTGCAGTTTGACGGCAATGATTGGATTGCATTGCACCTGCTGTAATGACGCAATTGGCTCCTTTTGAAATAGCATCAGCGACAAGATATTCGAGCTTGCGGAGCTTGTTTCCGCCCCCGCCCAATCCTGTCAAATCGTCTCTTTTTACAAGAATGCGGGGGCCGGCTAGCGCTTCTGATAGTCGCGCTAGCTCTTGGATAGGGGTAGGCAATACGGCTAGCTCAACGCGAGGCAATTGCTCGAAAATCGTCAGTGATTCCAAACCTTGTTTTGTGTGTTGCATGTTTCAGTTGTCATAAAGGTGCTGTTTCCAACCCAAGATTCTATAGCTATTTGCGCCTGCAATGTGACGTGCAATGTGTGCAGACGGTGGGGCAATGTAGGGGCGGCTTTAGCCGCCCGTGTAGCAATTTCGATTCGTCGCAGTCGGATGTAATGACTTTGGCGGGCGGCTTTAGCCGCCCCTACGCAACAAGACACAGAAATATCCTAATGCTTGCAAAGCTTCGCTAGGAATTTATTCCACGCACACTTTTGGAAAAGCCCGCGGCCACGCTGGCTCTCGGAGCCACAAAACCAATAGCCATTTACAAACCGTTAGTTCTTATTGGCTTTGAAGCAGGTTTTACCTAGATTCAAATCATCACTTTTCGTACCGGACAATGCAAGAAAGCAACTATCACTGTAAAAACCTCAATTCGCGCACCACAACAATGATGCTACGTTGTTGCGCCGCTTTGGCTTGCGCTCCGGAATCAACCACGCACTTTTAGACGTGCAATTTTTCGAGCTGAGTAACTCCGGCTCTTTGCAAAAAACAAATCCTGGCGATGACTGTGTCTCGCCTTATTCATAACCGTTGCCTATGGCAACTATAAAAAACGGAGGTCATATGCTTTCTATCTATTGGCTCGCTGAATGGGCTCAAAGACGCGCCCAAACACGAATTATGCGCGAAGAAAAACGGGGACACAAAAATGATGCGATGCTCGAAGCCCTCGCAGTGCCCATTTCAGAGCAGCTGTTAACGGCAACAATCAAACACGGACCGGGAAGACTCAATGCGGATTGGCTCAATCTCTTTCTTGCTCTGCCGGAAAGATTGTTGAGTACGCTCACCGTTCCGATTGGCAATCTCAGGCGCGAAAATGATGCACCAAGTGCAATTGAACCCAGCATAGATTTACTTGGAAAGCTCCAGAAAGGTGCAGTCGAACTAACTTGTGCCAACCTTTCTGAAACATCGGCTAGCCGCGTCAAAAACGTGCTTCTTTGTCATGGCCTCAGCCCAACAGAGGACTCGCTTGCGTTGCTTGCAGAGCTGGGGCGGAGTATGCGACTTGGCGCAACTCTCGATCTCGGTGTTGATGTAATGCTTCTAGATTGGGACTGGCAGCTTCTCAACCGCTCTTCCAGGCAAATCCAGAGTCTGGAGGTAGCAGAACTCGAAAGCGGATTGAAAACAAAACAGCAACAAAGAATGAGGCTCTATCAGAGTCTTGGATTCCAGGTACATCTGGTTAGCCTTGATCATTCTGCCTTAGATCCCATTGTTTGTCGCTTGCACAATTTTGCTGAAAGGCTCTGGCAGGTGCCGACTAGTGGAATGCTAAGCAAAGAGCAGGTGGAACGTATCTGTCAAATTGAACCGGAAACTTATCACAGCGATGTTCCGCTCATCCGTTATATCGCCAAACAGTTCGTTTCCCTCGATGCCGACATAATCAAATACCTCGTTGGTCAATTCTGGGCTCAAGTGCCTCTTCACGCGCACAGTGTGAAGCTGGCGGCTGAATCAGAATCGAAATTCGATGAGGCCTTTGAAAAGCTCTATAGAAATTTTCGGCAATGCGAAGTAGGAAAACCCTACGTTAACCAAGTGGATGTAGATGCGAACGCGAAAGTAGCTCGTATCTATGCTCCACATTACCGAATTGGACGCCTTCGCCAGTTGTCTTACACACCATTTTCACTAGACATGATGAAGGTTTCCGATGTACTCGCCGACCATTCGCTGCTCGCCGCCAACACAATTAGCGTTGATGCAGATTGCGATGTCACCCGTATCATTGACCTCTTGCGAAGCACACCGTTTCTAGACCGAAACCGGCTTCTGGCTGATGTAAGCAGCTTTATCATTTACAGCGGACGCCGTCTTGGTCCAACCGTTGCAAATGATATCTGTTGTAAAGTCAGTCAGACGGGCGGCTTTGGATTCGGTAAGTCACCTCAGTCTCTTGTTGCTCTCTTTGAGATGGTGGCGCCAGCAGTGGCGGCCGGCTATCTCTTAGAAAGCGAACAGACTTCAGGGCAATCTACACGCGCTATGTTGAAAGATTGGCGTAACGAAGCAACTAACACCCCAATACCGGGCTCTGTTCCGGTTCACCTCTACTTCTCGCTTCTGGAGGAAAGCGATTGGAAGGAAGATTTGTTGGAAACTGCTGCTTGCATCTGCGTGCTTGCAATTGCCCTATACCGGAAGCTCGCGTATTAAGCCCAGATTTAGGCGATGGAGATTCGAAATTGGGGATGTGCCCTCTTTCGAATCTCCATTTTTAACTGTTATACTATAAAACACAGTATAAAATACAAAAAATAGGTGCTGCCGGATGATGCGGCGATCATCGCAGTTTTTGCAGCACCTATTTGTCCTACACGTTGAGCTTAAGCCGCTTCTCGTACGGTTTTAGCCCATGGCCAACGCAGTTGATTCCAGCCGGCGTACCAGGGCATAACCAGTCCGAATTCAACCTGGGCTCCCGGTTCTGGATTTTGATAAAGCGTGGCAGCCTCCTGCCCTCTCCAGAAAACCTCCAGGAAGTTGCGTCCACAGCCAGAACTTCCCGGTGAGAACGAAAGAACTCCTTCCGGAACCTCGAAGTTTCCGCCTGCTACGTACGCCTTTTTGCGGATGTTGCCAATCTTTACCCAGACTTGATCGCCCGGTTTCAGAAAGGCAACGGCTCCTTCGCCGACCCGGTAATTGACCTTCAGGTTTTTGAAAGGCGCATCCGTATAGAGGAGCACGCCTTCCGGCAAAACAGGAATGTCTTCCGGGTTCAGTTTTTCACCGAGGACTGATAAATCGCCAGCTACGAGGGCCGCGAACGGATCCGGGCTTCTGTCTCTTGATCGGAACTGCGCGCCTTCAATTGGCACGTCGTAGAGCTCAACGATTTCCTCGCGTACAAGCGAAAGCGTGTAACCCGAGTAGATCGCGACGATGCGGACACCATTTTTCAAAACCGCATATACGAGCGGTTCACCGGTGTTGTTTTTGAAGGCCGACTTCTTAGATCCGCGAGGAGCAACATTGACGAAGAGCCATGTTGTTTTCGGATCCGGACGTTTGGTGGTCATGCTTGTCTGGTAAACCAGAAAGGCGGCTTCGATGGTGTTGAACTTCCGGACCGGAAGTTTTTCAATGTCGGCATCAGTGATGCCGTGTTCTTGCAATGCTTTTTGGATTGCACGTTTGACCTCCCAATAGGCAAGGTCGTGGCGTGCGTAATCGCAGATGAGTTCGATCTGTAACATGGCTGCTCCTGTTTTTTAGGTTGACGAAAACCGAAACCTCGTCGTGAAGTTTCGGAAATTGATGATGTGGCGTAAACTCGCGTTATTGCCTAGTTGAAAAGATGGGTTCTACCGGGGCGCGGTAACTTGACGACGCCAAAACTCAACACTGCTATGGTGCGCATTTGAGGGTTTTGACAGGTACAGTTACTCGATTTCATGGATATTTCCGGAAGAACTGTTCACAGACTATCGATGCGAATACGCAAACTCAAGCGAGACGCCCCTTTCGTGTTTCGATGTTGCAGAATACGGTGAGAATCTGAGCTAGCGAACCTTTGCTAACCCCTAAGAACACACTGAATATATGGCGTTGCCAATATGACACATGCTCACGCAAGCGCCTGGCAGCATAGAGGTATGCCACTGCCATGCCCACAAAATCGAACACAAGGAGCGTATACTGCAAAATCGAAGTTGGTTTCGAGCGCAGGTATTTATATGTGGAATTGGATTGCTGCCTCTTTCTTTCTTCAACCAGTGTTCAATGTTTTATTCCGAACACTCCTGCGCTGGATTGGATCCGGTGGAGAGGCGGTCGATCGGCTCGAAGTAGAACGAAAATACTCGCTTAAACACCAGAACAAGAAAAAGCTTCTCGAAGAAATTGAATTTGCCGGTTTCACCTACTGGTGCAAAGCCGAAATGCAAGATTGGTTCTTTCCGACTCGCGATAAAGGCGAGCTTATTAGAATTCGAAGAGAAGAAATCGATAAAGAAGCTGTCCATATCCTCACCATAAAAAACTGGGCTACCACCGTCGATGGTGGCAGAGAGAGACTGGAGAGAGAACGCCGCTTAAGTTCAACAGTCTCCTTTGGGTTGCTATTTGTATATCGAATGATGCATGGCAAGCAGCCGCTCATGCTTGAGAAAACGAGAGAGCTCTACAAAGGCAATCTCGGTGATAGAAATGCTGTTGTCAGCATTGATAAAACCGAGGATTTGGGACGATTTTCAGGCACTTACATGGAAGTGGAAGTGATGGCAGAAACAAAAGAGGAAACGAAGCAGATTGAGCAATCAATCGAGTCATTCGTTGTGCAAGTCGCTCAACAAGCTGTACCAGTTAAAGAGTCGTACAAAGATCTGCTAGAACTATCGCGCCAATAGTGATGACTTTGTTGCCAAGCAGAATCCATGATTTGCGGAGCTTGTGCACCATGTCTGGAAAAGCATGCAACAGTGCGGATCTCATGTTTGTGTGCAAATAGAAGCTTGAATCTGCGGAATTTTTAAGAAATCGGGTGGCTCGAAAGCCTCATGGTTTAAGACTTCTTGGTTTACTTGAGTTCTTTATAAGTGTTACCCAAAAGGTGCTTTTCTACATCGTTCATCCAACATAGGCATCACACAGAACCCCCGCAGTCATTAACAACAAAATCAATCGCCAGAATTGGTGTTGTTGGTAAAGCGGCCCATGTGTTGTTCTTGTTGTTTGTTCGTAATCGAGAGCCTGGCGCATTTTGCGTTCAGATCTTAACCTCCAAGAGGTGCTACACATGAAAAACTACAACTTCGAAGAACATGCCCGGAGCGAAGCCGCGGCCTTTCTAGACGTCGTCCCCCCCTCCATTCGGAAATTGGTTGAGACATTTCTCGATCCAATGATGGAGCAGCAGGACTATCCACTTCTCGTTGAGGTTCGTCTCGATCTCGGGCGTCCTCCTCGCGTTGTCTTTGCTGATTGGAACGAAATCGATCTTGACGCACCGAATTCGGAGCAAGCTGATATCGCACACGTCATAAAGCACATTGGAAAGGTTAACTCCGACCATCGTGCTGGCGTCAATGCGACGATGCACCGGGCAAGCGTGATCATGAACGCCAAGGACAATCCTGTCGGCGCCACGATTCGCTATGGACGAGTCATTAAGGATGGAGGCATTTTTCCGCTCATTAAGCATGTCTTCGACCGCGGGGAATCGGTGCTTATCATCGGACCTCCGGGCAGTGGCAAAACCACCTTGCTTCGCCCTGCGGCAGCACACCTTGCTGAAACCTACGGCAGCTCTGTAATTGTTGTTGATAAGTCGGGCGAAATCCTCGGGTACGGTGATATACCGCATCCTTCGGGGGGCAGAGCGCGTCGTCTTCAGGTTGCCAGTCCTGAGCAGCAGTATCGGACGATGCTCGAAGCGGTGCAAAACCATGGACCTCGGTTCATCTTTGTCGATGAGCTGGGCACCAGATCGGAG
>CAJCIF010000177.1 GCA_903970355.1 Actinomycetota bacterium | reverse complement strand
GAGCACTTCGGCCTGTTGAACAAGGCTAGCCTGGTTGGTCTGGTCAACTTGCACTTCGGTGTCACAGCGATCTATGAGGCGCTGACTTTCTTGACACTCGCGCTCTACCGCTTCAATTTCGGATCGCAGCTCTTCGGATTCAGCAATTAGCTTCTCAATTGTGGACTTGCTACCGGTATCAATGATTTCGCTAAGGGCCTGTTCGAGCTTGGCTATCTGGATAAGAAGCTCGTTTACGGACGCGTCCATTTTGACAACTTCCGCATCAATCGATTCCATTTCTTCTGCATTCGTGCGGAGTTTCGGTTTGGAAACTTCGACTTCTTGTTCGATCTCTTCGGCTTGTTTTGCCTTAGCTTCAAGTTCGGCAGTCCGTTGGGATGCTTCGCCCCTAGCCAGATTGAGCTTCTCACGCTCCTCATTCAAGCTTGTGTTTAGCTCTTTAATGGATTCTTGCAGCCACTTAACTTGATCCGCGACATTCTTAGCAGTCTGACGCACCACATTAAGATCGTTTTCACCTTTGTGTGAGAAGTGCAGCTTCGTTTGTTCGTTGCCGCCTGTCATGCTTCCCGACTTATCGAAAAGCTCACCAGCCCTCGTCACCATTCGGGCTTGGGCAATTAGCTTTCTGGCCGTCTCCATGTCTTCGACAACGATCGTCTGTCCACAGGCATATTGGAATGCCTTGGTAAATCTCGGTTGAAAATCGATTAGGTTATAAGCGAAGTCAATTACCCCGGGCCGATTCGGCAGTAATCCCGGTGGTTGAGCAACAATTTTGTTCAAAGGAACGAACGTGGCGCGCCCGCTCTGAGAGCGCTTTAAGAGCTCGATGCAGTCTGCAGCAATTTGATCGTCGTCCACAACAATGTGGCCAAGTCGATTGCCGATTGCTGTTTCAAGTGCGGTAGACCACTCACCATCCACCTTGCCAAGTTGTCCGATGGTACCATGTACGCCTGGCACAGACTTTTGCAGCAGAAATTCAACAGCACGCCCAAACCCGGATTCACCGGCGACTTCCTTGGTTGTCTCCAATTGCACAATGCGGCGATTCACCACGTCTAGTGCATGTCTTTTTGCTTCGATTTCTTGATTGGTCGATTCAATTTCGGCTTCCAACTGGCGAACATTGAGTTCAAGTCCGGCAACATCAGCTTCACCATCTTGCGACTGGCGTCCAATTCCGGCGATCAGTCCCTTTAAACCAGCCGCCTTGGTTATGAGCTCTGTTGTGCGTTGCCGTAATTGAGCGTTTTCGTTTTCTAATTGAGTGCGCCGGGCTGTTAGCTCCGTCTTGCGCATCTCAAGCTTGTGTTTCTGGTCTCTTAGCTTTTGCAGGTCGAGGTGGATGCCTGCCACCTTATCCGATGAGCGATCCTTTTCCAGCCGAATCACTTCGATTTCAGCCATCACCGCGCTGAAGGCTCCTTGCTTTTCTAGAAGCCCTAACTCAACAGCCTGCCTGTCTTCCTGGTGCTGTTTGCGCTGTTTGCTTACTTCATTTATATGCTTTTCAATTGTTTTGATTTGCCCTTGCGTTGCCTTAAGGACTTTCTGCTTTTCGCCAATAACGGCATTAAGGTTGGTGAGTTTGTTCTCTTCACGAGTTAATTCACCTCGGGTATTTTCCAGTTCTTGCCTGAGCAAAAGTTGCTCGTTGCCGCCCTTATCCTTAATTTCCTGGTCGATCCGCACCATTTCAGCGCGCAGACTGACAAGCGCTACTTCCGTTTCTTCGAGCTTGGCGAGAAGGTGTTCTTCCTTCTTATTGAGCTTATCGATTTCAGCGATTTCGCTGTCAATTTTATTTTGGAGGTCATGCGCCCTTACGAAAATCAGATCTTTTTCAACTGTTTCTTTCTGGGTTTTGAGGTCGAGATATTTGAGGGCCTGGTCGCGATCGGACCGCAACTGTTCGAGCCTGGAAAGAATTTCAGCAAGCACAATGCCCTGGTGATCGATTTTTTCTGCTACCGCATCCAGTTCCCCTTTGGCTTGTTCGATACGGCGATCAAACTCGGCTACCCCGGCCAATTCATCAATGATCTTGCGGCGCTCAGTGCCGCTCATCGTGACGATACCTGTCACGTCGCCCTGCATGATGACGTTAAATCCGGTTGGACTCACGTTGTACTTCATGAGCGCATCATGTATGTCGGTTAGAGTGCTGTTCCTGCCGTTTAGCTGATACGTGCTTGTATAGCCGTTATCCTTTACGCGTATACGGCGCGTCACTTCAAGTTCTTCGCCGGCATCATTCGTAAAGCGAACTCGAACTTTAGCTTCGTTCTTTCCGCTCAAATTGTTTAAGAGGTCCGGCAGCCGTTCGGCTCGCATAGACCTCGTCGACGACAGACCGAGAGCGAAGAGTAAACTATCTACGATGTTCGATTTTCCTGATCCGTTAGGACCAGAAATGGTGGTGAACCCGCCGAGCAGGGGTACTAGGGTTTGTTTTCCGAAAGACTTGAAGTTATCAAGTTCTATTTCTTTGATCCGCAAGAGCCAGTCTCAATCGGGCGCAACAGCCCGAATTAGACTACACACTGGATTTGGTGTCAATGCTTGTCGCCTTACACATGATGTTTTTAAGCTGCAAAAGCCAGAGTACATCAACTAGACGCTCGTTTGGCACCATATGTGGGGCAAACTCAAAAATCAAGATCTCAAAATGATATCAAAAGTGGTTCTTTATGGATATAGTCCTTACCCATATAGTATGAGCTTCGCTATCCGGAAAGAACCGTATGGCCAAGATTAAACGTTGCCCACCCTTTTGACAACACCCTAAGTATTCAGATCAAATGTGTGCCCGCAATTGGTGCAGAAGCTGAACGCACCTCGGGCTGCACCGCATCTGGGGCAAACGGCACTGGCCTGATCTTTCGGAACTTCAGTATCCAGTGTCGCCGGCGATGCACTGCTGACATAAGTTGTTTGAGGTGGAATGACAATATTCGCTGGTGCGTCGGCAGATGGAGGTGGCGATACGCTTACAACCGGTCTTTCCGTCTCTCCTTCCGGAGTCTTCGCCATGGCCTGCAATCGAGTAAATGTGGATCTCGGTTTGGACTGCGCGTCGAACACTTCGGGTGGCGCTATTGCAGCCAGCTTCTGGTAAGTACTTCTGGGTCGTTGAATAATCGGTACCGGCTTTGCCGTAACTGGAAGAGCATGTTCTTCAACGTGATCTTCTTCATCTTGCTCTACATCTGCAACCGGCGGCGCAGGTTCTTTTGGCGCTGTTTCTTGAGTCCTTTGTGCTGACCAAACACCGTTTGAAGTGGCATTTGTCCACGTTCCACTTAAGCGCGTTTGCTCCGCATTGACGGTACCTTCATAAATGAGGGGTTCATACATTTGCCCCCACTTACTGGTTACCGTCTTTTCAAACTTGATCATAGGGCTAACTAGAATGCCTGTAATGGGCACCGGAGCCTTGTGATTTTCCTCGTAAATTGAACCTTTGATTGCACCTTTTGCGTCTACATCCAAGCGCAAAACGAACTTGCACAGCTGTGAGCTGGCGCCATAACTGAAGACTCCCTGCCAAACACCGGCTCGAAAATCGTTATTAATCTCGTTGTCTGCCTCGGTCATATCGCTATTCCAAGTAGATCGCCTTTATTTTTTTACCTAAAGGGTAGCAAAATAGTCACCCTTTTACCTTATGAGCCCTCTTTTCCCTCTGTGAGGTAGTTTTCCACAATTGAATTGTCGAGTAGACTGGAACCAAACTCTCAAGATAGAACCTGCCGTCTGGAAAAGCGACCTTTCCGAACCTCAGGACCGGAGAACCCCATTGGAAGCATACGATGATAAGCGGCTTTTAACCGGGCCCCTCGAAATTACGATACCGAACTTTCGCAAGGTGAGCGACAACCTTTACAGAGGCGGTCAGCCTAAACCACATGAGTTTGCCCAGCTGAAACAACTCGGAATCCGCTCAATCGTTTCGTTCCGATATAGCTCTGAAGTTATGCGCCAGGAGCGTAAGTTGGCTGGAGAAGCG
>CAJCIF010000176.1 GCA_903970355.1 Actinomycetota bacterium | reverse complement strand
ACGACGCTCTTCCGATCTGCAAAGACGTAACCGTTCCATCCGGCACGGTTCTGCAGCTCCAATTAGACTCACCGGTTTCCATTGCAGGAGCCACTCCCGCCCAGGCAGGATACTAATTCGCCTGGCTTAGCGGCGCACACTTTACAGACGAGCCCGGGTGCCTCAAACACTGACGGATGTATCGCTTCCGGTCTCACGGATGCGTCATTAAACATGGCGCGACTACGTATTTCCCGCAATTACAAAGATAATTTTAAGATATAGAATTTGCTGTCCCCTTACTCGGCAAACATGGACAGCACACCTCAAAATCCTTTTGAACTGACATTACAGAGTTCAGAGGCAGCGAAAGCAGTTTCTCGCCCAGCTACCGTCCTTTTAAGGCCGGGAGAAATCGTGGCAGGCCGATACAAGGTTTTGACGATTATCGGCACAGGCGGTATGGGCACAGTCTATCGAGTCGAGCAGCTGTTCCTCAAAAAAGAGTTCGCGCTCAAGACTTTGCACAGCACGAATACGACAGACTTAAAGGTCAGGCGTTTCCAGAAAGAAGCACAATTGGCGAGCCGACTCGATCACGAAAATCTTGTCCGTGCCCTGGATTTTGGGCTCATAGACAATAATCAACCTTTTCTCATCATGGATCTGGTTGACGGATTGACCCTGGCCAAGTATTTGGAATCAAACGGTCGCATGCCGGTAGATCTGGCCTTGCAGACTTTCATTCCCATTTGCTTTGCCATGGCTCATGCCCACAACGAAGGTGTAATTCATCGCGACATAAAACCTGGAAATATCGTTTTGACCAGATCTCGTCCGGATTCACCCACAATCATTCCGAAGATTGTCGATTTCGGCATCGCCAAAGTGATGGAAGGTGAGGAACAGACATTAACAGAAACCGGACAAGTGTTTGGCACTCCTCTCTATATGAGCCCCGAGCAAACGGTTGGCTCCCATGTCGATTTACGCAGCGACATTTATTCACTCGGCTGTGTATTCTTCGAAGCTTTGACAGGTGTACCTCCTTTCAAGGGAGAGACCCTAATCCAGACAATTCTTCAGCATCGCAATAAAATTTCCGATTCCTTGAAGAAAGCCGCACTTGGACTGGAGTTTCCAGAAGGGCTCGAGGAAATTGTGGCGAAAATGCTAGCCAAGGATCCGGAAGCACGCTATCAAGATTGCCTGACGATTGCCCAAGATCTTTCCTGGCTTTCGCAAGGAAAGACTGAAAACATCTACGCCAGAGTAGCACCAAATAAGGTGCTGGAAGTTCTTGATGAACCTAAAAAGTATTTTTCAACGAGTATGCTTGTTACTGCGTTGATCACAGCGACCCTGGTTTCAGCCTGCTTTGTAAGCATATGGTTCATTCTCAACCCACCCGGGAAAAGTGATTTGCCATCATCAACGCATGTGCTCAAATATGATGCGGAAGGACTCATAATGAGTGAGGTGTTCGATCACAAGGACGACATGTACCTGTATGCGGTAACGCAAAACTACTCGAGCCTGGATTCTCTGAATCTGCATGGTAAGCACATTACAGACGACGGAATGCAATGCTTTCGGGTCCTTCATCACATGAAAAATCTTGATTTATCAGGATGCGAGCATGTGACGAATAAGGGTATTGAATACCTGACACGATTGCCACTTGAACGATTGAATCTAAGTGGCACAGACACTGACAGTGCCTGCCTCACCTCACTAATTCAAATTCCCACTCTTGTAACCCTGAGCTTGATGCGTACAGACTTTGACGATGCCGGTTGCCGAAACTTTCGGCTTTTACCCAAGCTGAAATTCCTGCACTTGGGCGAATCAAGAGTGACTGCCAAAGGCGTGAATGAAATAGTGAATCCTCAACTCATAGAACTCAACCTTGATAGTTGCAGTATTAGAGGTGCTTTGCACCACCTTACCGAGATGAATCTCTTATCGCTAAGTTTAAGCCGCTGTGAAATTTCCAATTCGGATTGCGACATTCTGCAGCATCTGCAAAAGATACAAACGCTCGTACTCGATCGAAATCCGATCAATGATGATGGCTTATTGAAACTGGCTGCTTTGCCCAATCTCAAACATTTGTCCGTACGTCTGACTAATGTAACTGCGCAAGGTAAAACGAAATTTGCACGGCTAAAACCGAACTGCTCGTTAGAAACCGAAGATGTAACCAAGCATCTATAACATTATTTTGAAGCGGTCGTTTCTTTTCCACCATCGGATTGCAGCTCGCCTGTGAATTCTTGTTTGAACTCGGCGACCAATTCCTCACCTGGTTTAATGACATGGATAGCCCGCGCCGGAACAGCTAAAAGAGGAATGCGCTCCTTTTTGTCATTGACGATTTCTTCAAAAGAAACAACAACAGAGCCGGGATTGCGAGACCACCTTTCCATGCTCATCATGTTCGTACGCGGTTTCAAGCAGTAAATGATGTGTCCATAAATCGGCGATCCTTTTTTGGCAATCAGCTTATCTCCGATTTTGAGATCATATTTCAATCGCCCTTCGACTGCATCGCCGCGCTGTGCCGTTTTGCTGGCAATCTGTGAGGATAGTATTACGGGCAGTTGCGCACCAACTAGTATTTTTGTTTTACTCGCATTAGTCGCCAATTCTTTATCTGCTGCAGGCGGTGAAGCGACAGCACTGTCAAATTCTTCTAAAGTTGTTGGGACCATCGCGGCATCGAATTCCTCTGTCTTTTGCACCTGAGAACCAGCTGCAGCTATCGCCGGTGGTTGAACTGTTGTTACAGTCGCAGGTACTACAGCAGCGTCAAACTCTTCTAGTTTGGCTGGAGCAACTTGATTCGCGTCTAAAGATGCCTGATTAGTTTCAAGCACCTTATTTGGTGGCTCGCTCGGATTTGCGCTGGTCGTTGCTATGGGCTTAACCACACTTGCCGAATCAATCGGTTCTTCCTGCACACTTTCAGGGGGCATCGCCGTGTTTTGCTCTGCTCCACCGATTTCGCGGTGCAAAGGTAGATTAGCAAGGTCGTTATTCTGAGGAAAGTCTGGTTGTAACCCAACCGGTTGTGCTGTCTCTGTTGTAGCCGGCTTTGTAGCTTCTACCGCCGCAGCTTGTGCAATTTCGGTCGCTGGTTGGGCTAAGTCTGTTACCGCTTGCTTTGCAATTTCTGTTGCTGGGAGTGCAGCTTCTGCACCTACCGGCTGCGTCGCTTCTGTTACTGCCGGTTGTGCAGCTTGCGCAGCTACTGGTTGCGCCGCTTCTGTCATGGCGGGCTGCCCAGTTTCTCTCTTTGAGATATTGTTTGGTTCCGACTTCATGCCACCCTTATCCTCGGCTGGCTTGGCTGGAGCAGTTTCAGGCGTTTCCGGTTTCTTCTCGCTTTCGTTCTTCGCTTCTCCGGAAACCATTTCGGAATCCTTAGGAGGGGCGACCGTATTTGTTGCTGTTGAATCCGGTGTCGGATTGGCGCTTTCGGTGGTTGGCACCACTTCTGTAGGCTTGCCCACCATAATGTCGCGTATCAGTCGTTCATTGATGGTTGGGATGGGCAACACGCGATTTCGAATCTGCATTATGGCATCTTCAACGTTTGATTTCGTTCCTGTTTCAGCCGGCTTTGGAACGGCTGCTTTAGGCGCTACAGCAGATGAACTCTGAGATTGAGCAGGGCGGACGGCACCACGCTTAGCGGGGGCGTGATGAGTTTTGGAATTTGTAACCGCATTAGCAGCCTGGCTGAGGCAGATTGTTTCCGTGAAGAGTCCCACCAAAAGGAGAGCGGCATTGCACGAATACAAAATAGAACGACGCCGACTAACCACTTTTCAACTCTCTGAAATCAGGGACGAATGAAGACTCATAAGACTAATACTTTCAGAAGACATCGTCGATAAATTTAAAGAGTAGAACTCCCCAAGACTGTTAGTAGCCCGCTCCCAGTAACTGCAGGGCAGCCCAAGAGTGAGGTGCATTGTCCTTTGAAAGTGACATTAGTTGCGCCTTACGTAGTGAATCAGCCTGGTTCAGCCCAAGCTGCAGATTCTTATAAAACTCGCTCAGTTCGCTCGTTCTGTCATCGCTGGCTTGCGGCCACATGCTCATGAGCACATTACGCGTCCCCTCATAGCTCAAGCCGCGGCTTGCAAGTCTAAGGCTTGTGCCCTGGCCATCTTTGGCATTAACTGCACTGCCGCTAAAGACGATCAAATCATTGGGAATACTCTGGCCGAGCAATTTTTCTGGTGTCAGCTTCTTAGCATCAGCTGCACCTTCTGCCCCAAAAGGTTCTCCACTAGAGAAGGTAAATCTATCCGCCAATTGCAAAACTGCTTTGCCCCGAGCTTGATCGACAACGGCATGTGCGTCCATTGCATCCTTGCCTTGCAGCTTCAACACCGCCCCTGGTGAAAATGCCGAGGAGAGCGCTGAACCTTCATCACCCTGCGGCTGTTGAGCCGCAAAAACACCATTCAATTCGTCAGTGTACCTAGGTGGCATGTCCACGATAGTGGCAACCGAAGGAGCCATGCAGACCATATGATTCTCGACGAGATACTTTTGTTGTTCGGTAACGAGTGCTCCAAACGGCAAATTGAATAACGCACCATCTGGTATCACTATCAACATGTGTTCGGCATCGGTCGGTAAGAAATTACGCACACTTGCCGGAAACAGCTCAGTGTAAAGAGCTTGCAGCACACGCTTTTCATTGAGGATAGCCTGTGGACTAGCTGCATCAGCCTTAGGCAGGGAATTGTAGAAACCTGCCAATTGCACATCAATGCGCTTCTGGCCAACCGGAATAACGGTAGCGGTAATGCGCCCCGCACCATTAATGGTGAATATTATTGAGGAATCATCACCCATGAAATAATCCACAATAGTGGCATGGGACTTTTGCACACCCCGCAAAATTTCCGCCATACTCATTGGAATTGGCGCGATCAATCTAGCTACAGCGCGATTTTGTTGAGAAACGGTCTTAAAGCGCAAAGCCCAATTGCGCCATTCATCAATAATTTTTACCGGGGCGCTCGTCGATTCAGCAGTATGCAAGTGCAACCGCAAGGAGGAGAGTTCATTGTATAAGTCAGCATCTTCGGGACGCGGTTGCCCGCCGCGATTAACCCATTCGTTGATAAAGACCCGCTCCTTCTCCTGTTCAACAGCCATGAAGGCCTGTTCGGTCAGTTTGTGCGAAGACAAAAGACTAAACAGCTGGGCTGCTGCTTCTCTGCGGCTCGATGGAAAACCAACTCGTTCCGGATTGGGAAATAAACCCGCTTGTGGTGATCGGAAACTGGATAGTGCACTTGTCAGTGACTCTTGCACCATACCGACATTACCTGTTTCTCCGTCCAGTTTGGCTTGCAATGTATACTCACGCCAGAGAGCAGAGTCATCCTTAACTTCATCAGATTCTTTAATAGCTAATTTGAGAATGCGCTGGGCTTCTATTGGTTCTGCCAGTTTCATGATCGCTTCTGCTTCGCCGCAATGAATGCGGCCAAGCAGCGTCATTGATTTCATCGCCTTGGCGATCGAGGCAGCACTTTCGTAGTGCACGCGAGCATCACGGGCATGTCCCATGCGATATTCAATCGCACCGAGATTGATCAATATCGTAGTTCGCAAGCCATCTTGTTTCGGGACGATTACAGCTTGCAAGTCCAGAGCTTGTTCCAGCAATTGACGAGCCTTGTCATAATGTCCGAGTTCTGCTTCCACACAGGCAAGCGTATTTGCTGCTTGCGATTGAGACAAAGTTTGTCCTTCCTCCCTGAACAAACCTGAGGCTCGTTCAAGCATGGTCACAGCTTGATCATTGTCGTTTGCACCGGCCAGTGCTGAACCGTAGCCTAAAAGAAGGCTCGCCAAGCCCTTCTTCGTGTATGTCTTATCTGGAAGGCTCTTTATGAGAGGGAAAATCTGTTCGTAGATTTTCTTGGCAGGGAGAAACTCGCCCAGTGAATAACGGCAGTTAGCCTGAGCGCTGAGCGCCGTTATCGAAAGCATCGGTTTGTCATTGCCCGAAGATTTTGCAATGGAAACTGCTTTGTCTGCCTCTTCGCTAGCAGCGGTAAACAATCCCAAACTCAAGAGCATTTCAATCATTTTCGTGCGCGCATTCATGGCAGCAACAACATCATTGGCCTGCATATAGAATGTGGCTGCAGATTCCAAAAACTGCAAAGCTTCTCTTGGTTTGCCGATCTTGACTAAAACGGCCGCACCGAGCGCCATAAGATTGGCTGTATCAGCCGAGTTATTGCCGCCATCGGAAGTAAATTCCTTCAATGCTTGACTGAGCTGATCACCTGCCCACAAAGAATTGTCCAAACCATAATAGGCCTGAGCAAGAAAAAGGTGTGCGCGTCCAAGAGCTCGTTTGTCGTGAACACCACTCAATATCTCAATGGCGTTCTCACCCATATACTTTGCTTTCACAAATTGGCCGCGATCGAGAAACACGCGGCACATATTGACGAGCGCTCGACCTTCTCCTTCTGCATACTTCATTTCAAGGGAAAGTCCGTAAGCTTCCTGCCATTTCCCAAGAGCTTCATTGAGCATGTGTTTGCTAAATAGCAGCTCGCCATCTTGCTCTAGCTTTTGTTCTTTTTCTACAGACTCAGGCGTTTGTGGAATATCAACTATTGCCGGCAGTTCTTTAATGTTTACAACGGTATTCGAT
>CAJCIF010000175.1 GCA_903970355.1 Actinomycetota bacterium | reverse complement strand
AGAAACTCGTTAACCGACAAGTCACTGGTGAAGAGCACGCGCTTACCACCGGTACCGCGCATTTCCTTAAGACGTTCATGCGCCTCATTCGGAACGCTGTCCTCAATATCTTGTTGAGACATTAGTTATTCTCCCTATCCTTCATCAATCGATACCGTTGTCGCCAGTGTATTGAACTTCGCCAAAGTCTCCCCCGAAATCAAACGTGCAAGATGCCTTTCCTTCTTTGCGCAAATCTATGCACCATAAAGGACTGGTTCTTTCCATTTTTGTAGTTGCATCCACCGCTGTTCCAAGCGCAGTGAAATTGATCAACAAGTCTACCTGGCTATTGCTGCTATCACCGTATCTGATCTCATCGATATTATGCGTGATGTTCATGCCGACCATACCGTCAGCCTGAATTTCATACATTTCTTGAGTCATGCGGTTGATCGCTCGATTTCTCGCTTCGTAAAAGCCATTGGTGTACTGTTCAATTTCCTGATTTTTGAAACCGCCTAAACCTAAAAAGCCATACTGCTGTACAAAACTGCGCCAATTGGTATTGAGATAGTAAGAACACAATCCCATAACCACGCCTTTTGGCCGATATCCGGCTTTGAATAATTGCCAGAAGTCCTGGCCATTGAGATCGCTTGTGAATGGTTCCGCTTCGGGAGGATAACTCGGTATTCGCACCGCGGTACCATATGCGGTGAACTCCGTCATACGTTGCGCATATTGGGCTTCTTTGACTTGAAGGCGCACTCCGATAACGCCGGAGGCTCCCAGCAATTTAGCCTCTAGTTTCATGCGATTCAGGGCGAGTTTGCGAGCTTCTGTCTGGGCATGCGTAATCTTTTCAAGTTCGCCGGTTGATCTCATCGGGCCCATGTAAGAACCCCAGAAGCTAACATTGTAAAAGGCCGTTCCCATCACTTGCGCAATTGGTTCGATGCCTGCTTCTTTAGTGAGGAGAAATTCTCTCACCGTGAGATCGCTGCTGAAAAACTTGGAACCTTTTGCAAGTTCCAATCGAATGCGCTCTTTGGCGGTAACCGGTATGTCGCCTGATTCAAGCGCCAAAATGGACTGCCGTTGAAGCTCTTCGTTTCGCAGCTCTTCTTCGGTTGGTCCGCGCCAAAATTGCCACCATGGGGGCATACGCCATATCTCCTAACCTAAAACAAACTTTTTCAAGGCTGCCAGTGTATTCGAATTATGCTGAGCGGACTTATTCAATTCAGCTGCTAGCGTTTTCATCCAATCATCCAGGTTAATTGGTGTAGTTTTTAGCACGACTCCTCGCACTACTTTCATAAGACGGGGCGTGATCGACCCGCTTTTTTCGCGCTCCAGTTGCAAGTTGCATTCGTCAAATTTAACGGTCAATAGGCGGACAGGACGATTCGAAGATAAAAACCAACCAGCTCTTTCGATAGACGTACTGTCGGGCAATATCATCTGCAGTCGGGTGGACAGGGACTCCATGAGATCACCGGCTTCCGCTTTGCCCATTCGCAATGCGTTCGCTAAGACATCTACTTGAAGCTCATCATCGAAGTCTTCCGTCATAGTCAATCAACTGGGCAACCAAACCCGGTCAGTCTAGCAAAGTCTAGGTACGACTGATAGACCTACTTGTTAAGCGGGCGGTGTTGAAACTCCGGCGACTTTGTCAGTAGCTAGATGCTTTTTGGTTCTTTCCAGACCTTCACGTGCCCAGTGGTGATCCGGCACTTGTTCTACAGCCTGATGAAAATACTTGTAGGCTTGATCAAACTGACCGAGAGCTTCATAACAGATAGCCGTGTGATCGATAACTGTTGGAAGCGGACCAAAGGTTTCAAGCGCTTCTTGACACAGCAATAAACATTTATCAAACGCCTGAATTCCTATGTGAAGTCGGAAAATGCCGTCGAGAGCGCTCGTTCCTTCATCATGCTCATAGATATTTTTCCATACACTCATAAGAGTCACTAAAAGCTCTTGCTTTTGCTCATCTTCAATTGTAGGGAGCTCCTGATTGATCGACTCAAATAACTTGTCGACGACAATAGCAAAAACGGCGGGTTCGAAATTATACGTTTGCAACATAGAAATGAGAACAGCAAGCTTCGGTCGATCTTTGATGTCTTCCCAAGAAACGTTCCTCAATAAGCTTTCTATGTTTGAGAGCGAATTAGCATAATCTCGATTTGCTATGCGGTCAGCAAAGCAATCATTCAGGCGCTCTAGTTTGACTTCTTTGTTCTTCAATAGAAGATTTGCAGTTGTGCAGAATTGTTTGTGGCTGCCTCCTTCAAGCAAACTGGTGCCACCAGATTCCTGGAAGTAACGAGCAATGGCATCAAAATTGACATTGAATGAAACGTGGCCTGTGCCTTCAAATTTCCGTTCCACTGAACCATTAACGTGCTTGGAATTCAGTGAAGTAAAGCCCTTCTCCACAGCAAAGAGAGCAAGATTATTGTTCGACAAACGCAAAAGATTCGAGATTATTCGGAAAGCGCCAATCGGCATAAAGATGTTGGCCCTGTCTTTATGCGTGCGATAAAAATGGAGGATGTTATCTAATTGCTTATCGTTATAGAAATTAGCCGGACAATCGAAATAGCGCTTGAGCAAACCTAGTTGTTCGACACGAAGCGGCGATTCCAAATCGTGTTCTCGACTATCCCGATAGGTTGTATAGCGCCCTTCCTGCAGAGCACCATTCAGGATACGAAATGCATCATGTTTTGTGGAATCAAAAAAGTGATTGCTCACTGCAATGAGAGGATTGCGCAGATTCTCCTTCGAAATCGTTTTGCCGGACTCTCTCAGATTGATTTTGCTATCAGTTTCGGGATTGAAGAGAGCATAGTCTAGGACACCACTTTCGATCAAAGATTTCAGTCTACGCACGCGAGAATAATGTTCGATTGTTTCTTCGTGAGTAGCCGTCAACACATATAAAAGCTTCAGATTCTTCAATCGGCTAAAGCGTTCTTTGCGCTTTGCAAATTCATTTAGAAAGCGATAGGCGAAACTACCCGTCCCACCGTTCAAATCCAAAATAGGCAAGGGCTCATTTAAATCAAGATGTTCTGCATAATCGAGGATGAAAGAGATGAGTATATCAGCGTACATCTGGCAGAAATAAGAATTATTGGTGGGATAGAAAGGCTTTCCTTCGCGAATGCGTTCGTAGTTGTCTTCCTGCCAGATTTGCAGTTCCGAAAGACGTTTATCTTTGTCGTGAACCTCGCGCTTATAGCCATCCTCAACCTGGATCGCTTCGATGAAGTTGCCGATCCCTTCACATGCTTCCACATATTTAGATTCTATTGAATCGTGCCCCTGATACTTAACGACGTTCTGAGCGATCAACCCTAACCGTTCTTCCCAGGTTGGCAAAACATCTGTATCAAATAACGGAGTTTCATAGGGATTTTCTAAATTGCGCTGAAAGGAAAAAGAAATGCTAATGCGTGGTTCACCGGCCCTCGATGAACTGCGACTGCCCCAGTGCAAAATGCTCTCTGTCCAACCGAGGACTGAGCCTTTCACGGCGGGCAGAGCACGAATGCCTCGTGTATCTGCAATCGTTGAGACTTCCAAATGATCGGGGAAATTACGATCATTGTAAATTGGCAAGACATATATGCAGCCATTCTCTACGGTGGCATTAGTAAGCGGTATCCAGATCGTCAACGTATCAAGAGATCCGTCTTCTCTCATCGAGTTTACGGAGGGGCGATCGCGGTGGCAGCCCCATCCTCGCCCTTTACGGCTTGGTTCGATGTACCAACACCAAAAGTTTGGCAGTTGCTTGTAGTTGGTGCCAAGGATGCTGCTGAATAACTTGTTCAGCGAAAAGAATATTTCCCAATACTCATCGTAAACGATCGCAAAAGGTGTTGGCCAACCACTCTTCTGAATGTTGATCACGCATTGAGCGAGATGATCCATCGTGGCAGCATCAAGTATTTGATCGAGCCGAAAATAACCTTCAACGCGAATGCTTTCCTTGACGCTCTCGATAGTGTCCTGATCAAATACCAATTGCTTGGCGTCAACCAAACTTCTTTCGCAAATATGTAAATCGGGATTGAGTTGCTTCCAATATGCCTGGTCGCAAGCTTCATCTCTTAACGAGTGTTTGCTCACTTAACTTCTCGGCGAAAGGGCATCACGGATTTTAATTATATCATTCTGCAAAGTGCCCTAGACCATGCCATAAACCGGCACGGTACTTTCGAAAGCCCAGTTTCAGAGAGCCTTTCAGGAGATGCTGCGCTCAATTCTTTCGAACTGTTCTTCAATCTCTTTGAAAGGAATTGGATGTTTCGGATCAGCAGGGTCAACCGGCTGGAATTGACTGTCCAATAACTCGCCCAGGGCTTTTCGGCCGTCTGGTTTGAAATCTTGTTCGGGCATGGTATCAAGAATACGATCGCAAGCCTTCAAGAATCCTCTTGTGTCTTGATACTCAAGGAACAGATCCTTTCCAGGAACAGCTGGTTCAATCACCTTAATTTCGCCATTTTCGACCGCTTCCTTATATTCGCCTTCGGCCATAGCAAGAAGAGCCAGGACT
>CAJCIF010000174.1 GCA_903970355.1 Actinomycetota bacterium | reverse complement strand
TCCCACTGCCTACAATCAGCAGTACATGAATAATTTGCCTCCCGGTGTAAATGGCGGGGTAAGCAGCAACGCAGGGCCGGCAATGGATCAAATAGCCTATCAAGGGCAACAAAGCCCTTCAAATATTCAAACTTTGCAAGGGCAACCTGGTGCTGGCTCCAATATGCAAACTATGCAATCTGGACAAAACCAATTCCCGAACCCGGCTCCCGTTCGTTCGGCTGGCTCAAACATGCAAGGGAATTCGCCGTTTGCGGCCGGATTTTTTGACCTTATTAACAGGCAGTACAAAGGCGATATAGGGCGGGCTTTTAAAGACAAAGACGTTGTAGCCTGGGCGCAAGCGCTTGGTTTGCCGGTTTCGCAAACACACTCCAATTTCGGCAAGGTTCGTAAAGACGCGATATCAAGTGTTCTTCGCGATCAGTCAATGGATGCAGCAAGTAAGCTGGAAGCACTGCGAATTTTAATGCGGTAAGTTAAGCTGCCGTTTAGATTTCCAACAAACAATTGTCATGCCACTTGTTTTATTCGCGGTGTTCGCTTACTTTGATTTCCTTCTCTCCTCATAAGGATTTCGTGCATATGAACATGACTTTCTTCTGGTCCGAATTCGAATCCAGAGTGGCCAAATACGATCTTTTGAAACATCCCTTCTACCAGGCTTGGACGTGTGGTGAATTGACGAGAGAAGATCTGCAGATGTACTCGGCGCAATATTACAAGCACATAAATGCATTTCCTGCTTATCTAGAAAGCTTAGAGACACGTTTACCGGATGGCACGCTTCGCAATACCATCAAAGAAAATCGTGAAGATGAGCTTGGATCTATGTCTCCAGATGGTCGCGCTCATTCCGATCTCTGGTTGGATTTTGCAGAAGGAATGGGAGTTTCGAAGGAAGAAGTAGACGCCACAGTTGCTCTTCCCGAAATCTCGCAATTGGTAGATTCGTTCGAAACAGTTGCTGCCAGTGGTAAAACCATTGAGGCTTTGGCTTCGTTTTGTGCTTACGAATCACAAGTTCCGCGTATCGCAAAGGAAAAAGCACTCGGCTTGAAACAGCGCTATGGCGCCGATGTAAAAACATGCAAGTATTTTTCAGTTCACACAATTGCTGATGTCGAGCACACAAAAGTGTGGAAGCATCTCATCGAAAACGAAATTGATGGAGATATGAAAGTGGCGGAAACTGCATTGATTGCCGCTGAAAATGCCGCCCAAAAACTCTGGCAAGCTCTTGATGGCGTGGAAGCTGTACGTCCAGGCAAACGAGCAATGCATTGCTCAGGCGCGTGCTAAAAATTCGCAATCGCGAACTGCGTTTTGGCGAACGCACGTTCGTAATGGGAATTGTAAATGTAAGTCCTGATTCTTTTTCTGGAGATGGCCTAAGCGATCCCGAGAAAGCGATCGAACTCGCTCTCAAGCAATTGGAAGAAGGGGCCGATCTTGTGGATGTCGGTGGACAATCGACGAGACCAGGACACACTCAAATTTCGGAAGAAGTTGAGATCGAACGCGTCCTTCCAGTTATAGCTGGAATCCGGGCCCGATCGGATGCAATCATTTCAATTGACACTTATCGTCCGAAAGTTTTTTTGCAAGCACAAAAAGCCGGAGCAGACATTCTGAATTCGATATGGGGTCTCAAAGAAGAGCTTGAGAAGGCGCTTCGAGCCCATCCGTGTCCTTTGATCTTGATGCACAATAAGCAAGTCGCCGAATATAAAAATGGTGTAGTTGATGAGGTGCGGGACTATCTTGCTGAACAAGGAAAACGCGCTCTCAGTCTCGGTTTAAGCCATGAAGAAATCGTGATAGATCCTGGCATTGGTTTTGGCAAAACTGCCGATCACAATTTGGAATTATTAGCTAATATGAAAGAACTCACCAGTCTTGGATTTCCCACCTTGCTGGGCACATCACGCAAATCAACAATCGGTAAGATTCTCGGGAAAGATGCGCATGATCGGATCTGGGGAACAGCCTCTTCAACAGCTCTGGCTGTGGCTGCCGGCATAGACATCGTACGTGTACACGACGTTGCAGAAACAGTTGATGTTGTTAGAATTGCTGATGCGATTGTGAGGAAGTGGCGGCCCGCTCATTGGAGCGAAGGAAACTAATTATGGATATCGTGAGACTGAACGATGTCGTTGTGTTTGCAAAACATGGGGCGAGCCCTGGAGAACGTGATATCGAACAGGAGTTCCACATTACTCTGGAAGTAGGAGCAGATCTGGAAGCCGGTTCCGAAAGTGATACCCTATCTGATACCATCAATTATTCACAACTTCATGCTCAAGTTACTAAGGTCGTGAAAGAAACTTCCTACCAACTTTTAGAACGATTGGGTAAGCATGTCCTTGACGAGATATTTCAAGACGATCGTATTAGAGAAGCAACGATCAGCATAAAGAAACTACGACCACTGAAACGCTATAATCCGGAAATTGTATTGCGCAGAAATAATCCCAACTTCGTAGGACTCTAGTGCACAAAACTTTTATTGCTCTCGGTTCAAATTTAGATGATCCTCGCCAAAACATTTTGCGGGCAATTGAAAAACTTGCCGCTATCGGGCGTGTCGTAAAGACTTCCAGCCTCTACACTACGAAGCCGTGGGGACTTCTCGATCAGCCAGACTTTACCAATGCTGTGGTTGAAATGGAAGTAGCTTCTTCTCCGCAGAAGCTGTTGGAAGCAGTATTAGACATTGAGAAATCCATGGGCAGAGAACGAATTGTGCGCTGGGGTCCGCGTTTAATTGATCTCGATATTTTGACCTTTGATGACCTGACGATTTCGGAATCCAATCTCAAAGTTCCGCATCCGCATATGCTCGAGCGCGCTTTCGTGCTCATTCCACTTACAGAAATTGCACCCGAATATGAGCAACATCTGAAAAGGCTTGACGAAAAGGACTTATTGGAAGTATCTCTTTTGCAGAAGGCAATGATTTAGATCGGCACTGAGGGCGGTGCTATTTTATCTGCTATTGCCATGTCGAACAATAACGCGAAATAAACAAGTGTGCGCACGTTTGCTACTGACCGGCAAATTTTCGACGAGCTAGTGCGAGGGGCGCTAATCGCGACCTTGCTTTTAGAGCAATGTGAATGTCTCTTTTAGAGCAAATTTTGTACGGATATGAGCGGAGCGAATCGCTAATAGTTTGAGCCCCGTAGCGATAGCGTCCCTTTAACGTTCGTAAACGCCCATAGAACGACCCTCTTGATTTGTAGTCAAGTGGATTGGTAGGGTCACTCGTTCTTATATTTCCTTTCCAATTCGGAGAAGCTTTCCCACCCCTAGTTTTTGCTGACAAACCTCGTGTTTTTGTCCAGCTACAGCTGAGCGGGTGAAGCCTCTCTTAACTGGAAATGAACACGCTCGTTGCGATCGCAGCGTGAGCTTCGAGCGTGCAACTTAACCAAACCGCAGCAGGAGGACAAACACATGGCAAACAAAGAGAGAAAAATCAGAAATGATGATGATCAAGCACCAACAGGCACGATCTTCTGTGGACGAACGTTCGTTCAAAAGAAGACAAAGCGTCCCATGGTACCGGCCGTCAAGTATTTGAAAGATGGCGACATCAAGGTCCACTGGAGTTACGGCTGGGTTAGTCTGGCTATCTGGCACGATGGAGCCTGGCGCAAGCTAGCTTGTCGTGACGGGCTCGGTGTACCGGCACAGTTTGGGCAAGACATAGCAGTCGCTATCGGGCTGACCTCAGACATCGCCGCACGTATTCGCCAACTTGCAAGTGAAAAGCCGCCTCGCAAGGCCACCTGGAAAGCCGGCACATACTTCTTTCCCTGCAATGAAGAAGAACTTGCCGAACGCCAAAAGAAGCGGGAGGAAAACGACTTCGGTGCGCATTCAACTGCCGGAGCCGGCAAACCACCTGCGGCTCGCTTGCAGAGGCAGATTCCTGACGAGGGAGGAACAACTCAACAACCGGCAGCACCGCCAAAACAGGTAGCAGTAACACCAAAACCGGCGGTAGTAACACCAAAACCGGCAGTAGCAAAGCAAAAGGCGGCAGCAGCAGCTCAACCAGAGCTGGACCTTCAAACAGGACCGCCTAAAGGCACGGTAGAGCAAGCCCGGGTAACGGTGGAGGTTTCCGTCAAAGTGCATCAACCGGCGCCTTTCGAACTCACTGGTGCTCCAGTCGAGAAGAAGAAGAAGAAGAAAACACCGGGCAAGAAAAAGGGGGCGACAGCAGCTAAGAAGGCGACTCCCAAAAAGAAAGGTGGCGACGGCGACGATCAACAGAAGCTGTTCTAACCTCTCTTAGTACGTCCTCCTGCTTGCTGCCTTTTGAGGGGACTTAGTTCTTCGGCTAAAACCGAATGGACTTTGTCCCCTTTTTCTCCCAAGCTATGCATAGATATAGTAGAAAGGGCAGAACCTGTGCACGATAGAAACAAATCGCACTCGCTCGCTAGCTTACGTTTGTTACGGTGACGGATGGCAACTTGTGCACTACCGTTCACTTGTAAATAATAACGAAGACGGTAGAGATCACGGATGCCTAGATGCCAACCTAGTGTCGTAACCCATCTCTCTTAGCTCCTGAACAAACTTCGTTCAAAGATAAGCACCCTCAAAAAAAATCATTCAATATGCACCGCTCGTGGTGTTGAGTGATTTACCGGGGGTGAGGATGTCGTTGCAGAGTGCATTATCACGCGAGCGGACAACCTTCATTTGGAGCAAATCATGTCGCTATCAATCATTGGTCACGGGATTCTCAATCCCATTCAAGTCATTTCCGTACTGGAGCTGACGACGAAACCACCGTACTACATGCCGCGAGAAAGGAGGGCCCATGAAAGCGTTGTCAGAAATGGCACTTTCTGGCTTCCGCGAGAAACGCTTGTGATTGTGGACGACTCGCTCGTTCCCGTCGAAGCGGCCAACCTCGGCATCAATACCGCTGACAATCGGTGGTATAGCTGCAGCTACCGGTGCAAAGAAGGGTTCGTCGTTCCGACGGCTCATGGGGTGATCCTGGTGCGCACCTGGCCTGACGCAAGCTGCGTTCCCGGCAGCGAAAATCTGATCTGGCCGTACCACCAGATGTTCTTCCGGGCACCGGATGACACTCCCGAACGGGAAATGGTCATCTGGGCCTATCTCAAGAGCATCGAGATCGGTGTGACTGAGATCGCTGCGGACAGTTCGCCCGTGATTGCCGGTCATTCGGTGCACGAGCTCCTGCAGCCGGAAACGATCGAGCGGTTTTTCCTGAGGCCGGCCGCCTGATCTCAACAACGGGGGCGTGATTTATCACGCCCCCGTTGTTGACTCAACCAATTAACAACAAAGAGGAGGAGACCATGACCGCTCATGTCCAAATGCTTCCCCAACCCTGTGATTATGCGCTTACACACTACAGGCGCGAAGTATGGTCAGTGCACGCCAAGAAGCTGATCAGTTCATTTCCCTACGAGTCCTTCATCATCTACGCCGCTTCGGGCACCTGGCTTTTGGAGCGCCACCCAAGCGACGCTCTGGAAGCAGACTTCATCAGGTTGAATCGAGTGTTTGAGAGAATCTCAGCGTATCGCCGCCGAGATGTTCCTCCGTACATCGAAAACGATCAATCTCGCCTTCTCACTATCTCAAACGGCGAGAAATGGAGTCTCCGTCCACTCGTTATTTCCGCTCGCCAGCCTGAACCGGAAGCTAATATCAACATGGTGAGGATGGCGGCTGTATCACTGGCAGACATTCACGTCCACGGCGTGCAAGAAGCCGGCTTGATTAAGCCCCAACCATATACCAGCTTTTACCTGATCGATTCGGTGCTGCAACGGTTTGACGAGCTGGCCTTAACGATCTACGCCGACGGACCTCGCTGGAGTCGTATCGCAGAATCCGACAAACCGAATCCACTTGCCCTCTTTCGTAGCCTTGTGCACGCGGAAGAAGAAGAGATAGAGCTGGAGCGGCTGGCAACAGTAGTGACTAAATTGCCGGATTCAGGCTTCCTCAAGCGCTTTCGCATGCGGAAGGCGAAGGACGCAAGAGAGCGGTGGAGCAAAGAAGTACCTCCCCAACTTCGTTGGATCCATTTGCGCAACAGGCTCGTTAGGACAATCGAGGCAATTGAAGAAGAAGAGAAAAGACTGGGCTATCCGCGCACTTTGTTGCACGGTGACTACTGTCTGTCCAATGTTCTGTTCGATCGTGACCGGATCACCGAAATTGTGGGTTGGCGCAGTCTCAATGGAGGCTGTCCAATATACGACCTCGGTTATGCCGCCTTGATGTTCAGCGCAGATTGCAAAGGTTCTTGCCGTCCAGCTTTGCATGGCGTTGCTCCCGGTTTCGACCGCGATAAGCTCGACCAGTAGATCG
>CAJCIF010000173.1 GCA_903970355.1 Actinomycetota bacterium | reverse complement strand
TTTGGTTGGGTTCTTTACCACCGGTAAGACCCTTTACGAGTTCTTGCACCGCCGGTATACGAGTTGAGCCACCAACCAGAACCACCTCATCTATCAAGTTATAGGTAAGGTTGGATTCTTTTAGAGCATCTTCAACCGGCTTACGGCAGCGTTCCACAAGGGTTTTCGTAAGTTCATTGAATTTTGCTCTCGTCAATCGCATTTCCAAATGCTTCGGACCATTTTCATTGGCAGTTATAAATGGCAATGAAATAGTGGCTTCGGTAACACTTGAAAGCTCAATCTTGGCTTTTTCAGCGGCTTCCGTTAAACGTTGAAGGGCTTGTGGGTCTTTGCGAAGGTCGATACCTTCCTGACGTTTGAATTCATCAGCGATCCAATCCATTACGACATGGTCAAAATCGTCACCGCCAAGGTGCGTGTCACCGGAGGTTGCTTTCACTTCGAAAACACCATCACCGACTTCAAGTATCGACACATCAAATGTGCCGCCGCCCAGGTCGAATACTAGAACTGTTTCGTTTTCCTTCTTATCAATGCCGTAAGCAAGCGCTGCTGCGGTTGGCTCATTGATGATACGCAAAACGTCAAGACCAGCAATTGCGCCTGCGTTCTTTGTGGATTGGCGTTGTGAGTCATTGAAATAAGCTGGAACTGTGATGACAGCACTTGAGACTTTCTCTCCCAAATACTTTTCAGCATCTTCCTTAAGCTTGCGAAGAATCATTGCCGAGATTTCTTCGGGCGTATAGTCCTTTTCGCCGACGGTCACTTTGCAACCGCCATCCGGACTTTCTTTTACCTTATAGGAAACAATATTGCGTTCCGCTTCCACTTCGGCAAAACGACGGCCGATGAAGCGTTTAATTGAATAGATAGTGTTTTTGGGGTTGACGACAGCCTGGCGTCTAGCCAATTGGCCCACCAGCCGTTCACCGTTTTTGGAAAAAGCCACTACTGAAGGAGTTGTGCGCGTCCCCTCAGCATTAGCGATGACAGTTGGTTTGCCCCCCTCCAGAACTGCTACCACGGAGTTTGTTGTGCCTAAATCTATGCCTACTGCCTTTGCCATTTCAATTCCTCTGTCCCTGGTCTTTCGTCACGATCTAATGGAGAAATGTCGTATCCGGGCAACGCTTGAGATCGAAATCTGCGTTCCTTGGTTTGATACGACGCGTATACACTTCTCCACTCTATTCAAAATGCCGGCCTAAAGCCATAATGCATATGTTTCTTTAATGTTCTGGAACACGTATCGATAAGGCTTTCAGTGCTTTGAAAAATTCGGTAGGTTACCCCATAAATAATTCCGGTCCCACCTTGGCGAGAGACCCGCACAGAGAGAAGCCTGGGGCTAAGACACAGTTGTAGGCACGTTATGGCCCAGTCCGATTCAGGACCAAGAGGCGACAAATCTTGTCGCCCCCTGCTCTTACGTCCTGAATAGATACTTGAGCGAGAATTTTAATGGTAAATTCAGAAGAACCGCATCACATATGGTGTCAAACCAATTGCCAGAGAAAATCAAATATAATTTCGAATGCAATCAAACACATGCGCAATTCGTTCGGAATCGAAAATAAAGGTCATAACCAAATGACTGCCTTCCATCTCGTAGAAGTAACCGGGATGAACCAGAATATGTTCTTTCTCCAGCAGTTTAAGAGCCACTTCTTCCTCATCACCACCAATGGGGAGCGTTATATAGAAACCACCCTGCGGGCGAACAAATGAAAGGTTATCCAGACTGCTCAACGCTTTGAGGCGGCAGGCACGTACAAACTCTACTTGTTTGTTTATGAAAGAGTCGCCTCGTTTGATAATGTCAGCCGTTGCGAACTGAGCAATTTCATTTACCGGCAAAAATGTATCTGAAATCATTTCGAGCGTGCGCAAGGAATTTTGCACGAGTGATTTGCGACCAGTTACAGCAATCCAGCCGACTTTCATACCTGGCAGCGCATAGTTCTTTGATAGTCCGTTTAAAGTAAATACGAGCGGCGCTTTGCTTGAGGCAATTCTTGGCAAATGATTCCGTTCGTACAGAAAGTGACTGAATACTTCATCCGAAATCATTGGCAGTTCATGACGCATAGCCAACTCGCCAAGCCTTTCAATTTGTTCTTCATTGATAACAGCTCCGGTCGGATTATGAGGAGAAATCAGGACAATTGCTCTTGTACGTGGATTGATCTGCTTTTCCAACATGAGCAAATCAATTTCCCAATTCCGCGACTCGAGCAAATCGTAATAAGCAATTTTGACTCCTGCTATTTTTGCGATGTAGTCGAACAACGGATATGAAGGACGAGGACAGAGAATTTCCTCTCCTGCCTCGGCAAGCATTTTGAAACAATACCAATATGACAAGCTTGTTCCCGGCGTAAGCAGAATCTGATCTGAGCTTACCGTTGATGCATAAGATTCAGCGATCGCCTCTCTCGCCACCCTCTGACCAAAAGAGTCTGGCTTGTAAACGCGCGCTTCGTGAATCGCTCTTGTGAGAATCTCTTGAAGAGTATCGGAGGGGTATAAAGCGCCGTAATTGCTTAAATTGCCGGAGACAAGATCAACCACATCCTTACCTTCAGCTCTCAAGGAATGATTTAGCCCATAGAGCCGATTGTTTGTCGCGGTAAGTTCTTTCGCCAGATCTGAGAAAATCATATTGTTGAATCCTTGTGACATAATACGGCACAAAGCCCCTGGTGATTCCAATGGAACCAACGATCATTTTCTTTGTTGTTATCTTCGTACTCGGCTATGTCGCCGGTAAGGTAGCTTCAGGCGATCACAGTGCAGCCAGCCGAAATTTAGGGGGTTCAAATCAATTGCCGAGCGTCCTTACTCAGGGCTCCAACGCGGACAAGTTCTATCGTGATGCGGAAGGAAAAGGATCGCTTGCTATTCCGGACGGTTTCGAAACCAGAATTACCATGCTGTTGCGCGATCGCAAAAGGATCCAGGCGATTAAAGAAATACGTACGGTCACCGGCTTAGGGCTTTACGAAGCAAAATCTATAGCAGACCATATGGACAGAGGCCGCACTTTAAAAGAACTCCTGCCAGACCGCTATCCGTCAAAGTAAATGCAAGTACCACGCCAAACATCTGAATCCGCGAATATCAATGCTTTGCTGGAAGCAAGCGAAGCAAGAATAAGAACTCTATTTGCAAGTCTTCCGGTTGGGCTTGTGATTCTAAATGAAGAAGAGAAGATCGAATCGGTTAGTCCAGCCCTTTGCAGATTGCTCGGCTACGAAACTCTGGAATTATCTAAGAAATCCGTTGACAGTTTGTTCAAGGTAAAACCGGCTTTTGATCCAAAACATCCAGAAACATCAGCCATAGCTGAGGCTATTAGCAAAGATCATGAACTGATACCAGTTGAAGTTACGCAAGTCTCGTTCTACATAGCAAACAGTGAAAAGAAACTCTTGATGTTAGTAGACATCAGCGAGCGTGTTCGCGCCGAACAAATGAAATCGGAACTGACCGCCAT
>CAJCIF010000172.1 GCA_903970355.1 Actinomycetota bacterium | reverse complement strand
TCGGCCGAAGTAAGCACCCAGCCAGCATGGCAAATTGCCGCCACAATATTGCCTTGCTTCATCGCTTTTTGGACGATTGCTAAAGCAGCCTGGTTAGCACGAATCTTGTCTGGCGCCCATCCCCCCGGAATAATAACAGCGTCCCAGTTCTGGCTTTGAAACTCTTCTGCACTGCCGTCTACTTCGATCGGCACGCCATATTTGCCCTTGTAGTTTTTCTCACCAATGCCAGCCACTTTTACAGTTGCTCCTGCTTCTTGAAAGCGATAGAGCGGATAGAACAACTCGCGGTCCTCAAAATCAGGACCAGCTAAAATTAGGATCTGCTTTCCTGTCAGTTCCATAAATCTGCACCTCTTGTGGGCTAGACAAGCAATGGATTGTATCAGAGCGTAGCTGGACCCCGCTTGAACAATTCAGTTAATGGAGCCCAACGGTTGGGAAGATCCCTTAATAGGGGTTTGGTTCGTCCAGCGGGATTATGCGAGCGTATGTCGGTTTCTAACGAGCCCTCACGATCATCACAACAAGACCGCGAGTCAGTTGCCTCCACAATTGAGTTGTTCAAACTGGTATTGAATCGAGGTCCAGCAGTTGGTTGGGTCAAAGACTCAAGCGGACGCTACATTTACCTCAATCGAAAATTCGCCAGCCAGATGCAGCCGACGGAATCAACCTTATTGAGCCGGACCGATTTCGACTGGCTTCCGGCAAAGGTTGCTGAACGAATCAAAGAACGCGATGACGTTGTGATTTCATCAGGGGCTCTTACCGAATTTGTCGAATCCTTGCCGGATGCACAAGGCGATTTCAAAGAGTGGCTGGTGTTCAGATTTCCTCTCAAAGACGAAGAGGGCAACAGTTTCGTTGGTTGCGTAGCTTCAGATATTAACGACCGGCGCATGGCTGAGCGCCGACTAACGACGCAGTATTCCGTCACTCGCGCTTTCACAGATGCGCGCTCGCTTCGAGAAGTGACGCCGAAATTTTTGCAAGCCTTATGCGGAAGTTTCTCCTGGGATGTAGGCGCGCTATGGATTGCGCAGGGTAGCAATCACAATCTCCTCTGTCTTGGTGTCTGGCATCAGGACAAACTGAGCATTCCTAAATTCGATGAAACATGCAATGAAGGTGTCATAAACGAAGACATTGGTCTTCCTGATCAAGTGCTGGCCTGCGCAGCCCCTGCTTATCTCAATGACATAAGCACCGTAACCTGGAGCAAACGAGCTCAGACTGCTGCTTCTGAGGGATTGAGGTCTGCCTTTGGATATCCATTGCGATCGCGTAATGAAATTATTGGCGTGATTGAGTTTTATAACCTGACTTCAAAAGAAGTCGAGAAGGACTTTCTTTCGATGCTCGATGCTCTATCGAGCCAGATTGCTCAATTCATCAAACGGAAACAAGCAGAAGAAGAACTGGAACAGAGTAATGCGCTCTTGCAAGCTCTGGCTCGCGCTCAATCGCAATTCATTGCAGAGGGGCGAATTCGCGATGTATTTCGTCAACTACTAAGAGATATTATGGCTCTAACACGGAGCTCTTTCGGTTTTATAAGTGAGGTCGAAGGCGAGGCAACAGCTCCTCAACTTATCTGTCATGCCGTAGCCAAGACAACTCGTGATCATTCCTTTTCGGATACCGAGTCTTTGCCGCCTGATTTCATCAAAGAAACCCTCGAATTGGAATCCCATACAGAAGAAAGTCTAGTCAACTTGTTGTTGACTAGTGGTAAGCCAATCATTTCCAACCGCACGGGTAGCGATGCGGTTCGCACTGCCAGCTCGACGGCGCAATCTTTCCTTGGTCTGCCTGTGTTTCTTGGTCATAGGTTGGTGGGTGTTGTTGGTCTTGCTAATCGCGTTAGTGGCTACGATGAACACATTGTGCATTCACTTAAACCGTTCCTTTCAACTTGCGCGATTATCCTGGGCGCGCACAGAAACAACGAGGTGAGGAAGTTGGCACAAGAGGCTCTTCGTGAAAACGAGAGCCGCTTAAGCGCCATTCTAGATGCCGCCGCAGATAGTATCATTACAGTCACGGAAAACGGCTTGATCGAAACAGCCAACCGAGCTGCCGAACGGATGTTTATGTATGAAGGAGGCCGGCTCATAGGGCGCGCCCTTGGCATTTTGCTGCCCTCATTGCAATCGGAGCTCCGTAATCTACCATCCGACTCCCTCAAAACATCCCGTCGTGATTTCCTCAACAGTCTGCAAGAAACTGTTGGCCATCGGCGAGACAAATCTTCTTTTCCGGCTGAAATTTCGGTAAGTGAAGTAAGACTTTCAGACCAAGTTCTTTATTCAATTATCGTGCGAGATATTAGCGAAAGGAAAGAAGTAGAGAAGCGGGTTACAGAGTTTTATTCAACTGTTTCACACGAATTGCGCACGCCTCTTACGTCCATCCGCGGTTCGCTCGGACTGATCGATGGTGGGGTGTTCGGTGATGTGTCACCCACCATAAAAGAGTACCTCACTATCGCAAAATCAAATTGCGATAGGCTCATTGGGTTAATAAACGACATTCTAGATATTCGAAAAATCGAAGCGAACAAATTGGATCTCAATCTGGAATATGTATTGCCGGAAGAACTACTGCGCGCCAGTGCAGATAGCCTGCGAACCATCGCCGATGAAAAGAAAATTCTCATAGTGAAGCATGCTCAAACGAAACGGAAAGTGCACGTGGATAGCGGCAGGATCGTGCAGATACTCACAAACCTCATCTCCAATGCCGTTAAGTTTTCCGAGCCTGGCAAACACGTCGATCTGATTGTGGCCGATGGCGAAAACGGCATGGTTAGATTCTCCGTAACAGATGAAGGTCCTGGTATTTCTGATATTCAGCTCAAAAAATTGTTCGGCAAATTTCAACAATTAGATTCATCAGATACAAGAGAAAAAGGTGGTACGGGGCTTGGCCTTGCCATTTCAAAATCGCTTGTGGAGCTGCACCATGGGCGAATTGGTGTGGCAAGCGAAGTCGGCAAAGGCTCAACGTTCTGGTTTGAAGTGCCCGTGCGAAGAGATTCCTAGCAAGCCTATAACTATCTCGCAAACTCGCCAAAAATCTTACTCCTACCCAAACCGAGCATACCCTCGGTGAACTTTTTTCGACTTCGTACGTTGACTGAAATAAGCTCAAATTTCAGCACTTCGTAGAAAGGAGGAAAAGGGATGGCTAGGGGGATAGTTTGTTCGATGATAAAGAGGTACATTAATCTGCTGCCGGAAGGGCAGATTTTTACGACAAGAGATGTACTGCAGTTTGGCATGCGCGCGGCAGTAGATAAGGCTCTTCAACGATTAATTTTTAAGGATTTTATTGTGCGTTTGGCACGCGGAGTGTTTGTGAAGGAAGGGTCTCGCCGCACCATTTATTCTGATTTGGAAATTGCTCACGCTAAAGCGGCTGCTTTTGGAAGAAGAATTTTGCTTGCACCTATTGCTGTTGCTGATCCGGACAGTAGAAACTTTGGTGAACCAACGTGCAATCAGACGTTTTATATAGATGGTCATACAAGCAGTTTTAAAATCGGCGACAGAACAATTACGTTCAAACACTCAGCTCCACGTAAACTTCGAATGACTTCAACTAGATCGGGCGAAGTTGCTCGAGCTCTTTGGACTCTTGGACACAGAGTAGCGGACGATCGCTTGCTTCCTAAGGCGAATCTACTTTTAAGAGGAGATGACCGTTTTGAATTTCGCAAAAACATACGGTGGATGCCAGCTTGGCTGAGTGATCAAATAAAATTCCGGATTTGGGATTGGCATTATGACAAGAGACCCCGCACACCTCTATGCGTTGCAATTTGAAATTGCGCAAAATTCTGACTGTGTGCGAAAACCTATCTAAAATACTATGCAAGATCCATGCAGTAGCCAACGCCATGGACAGTGCGGATCAACGACGCATTGCCTTCGCTGTCGATTTTCTTACGCAACGTTTTTATGTAAGTGCGTACAGTATCTAGTGATGCGGCTGACTCAGCCGCCCACACTCGATCTAAAAGCGCATCACCACTAAATACTTGGTTGGGATAACGCATAAAAAGCTCAAGCAAGCTAAATTCTTTCGGAAGCAAATGAATTTCTTCCTCGTTTTTATAGACTTTCATGGTCTTAGGATCAAGCACTACGCTGCCAACTTGCAAGACTTTAGCTGCAACAGCTTGCGGTCGTCTCAGTAAAGCTCGTATCCGTGCTGAGAGCTCTTTGGGATGGAACGGTTTCGTCAAATAGTCATCCGCCCCAGCATCTAGACCTTTTTCCTTTTCCTCAGGTGATGACTTAGAAGTAAGCATCAGTATGGGGGTGCTACCGCCCTTGGAACGAAATTCCGTGCATACGTCCATGCCACTAAGACCGGGCAACATCCAGTCCAGAACCACAAGCTCATATTTGAACATCTTGAGGCGTCCCAGCGCTTCCTGCCCGTTAGCAACGGATTCAACTGTGTGTCTTTCAATGCTCAGGATATTGCTGATTAAACTGGCAAGATCATGGTCATCTTCAACTAAAAGTATTTTGGCCATTCAGGTTTCTTCTCGCGCTCTTGAACACTTTCACAAGACTTTCAACGCAACGGGTTACCTTTCAACTTAGACCTGGAATTACTGGAATCCCTTCTCACAAAGATCAATTTTGAGTTTGTCACTTAATTGAGACAGCTCTAATAATTGCTCGCCCTCGGGCCTTTGTTTACCTTCTACCCCCCCTACCAGAAATTTTGTCAGAAGAAGCCATGCAATATTCGCCGAAGTTAGCTTTTTGGAGCCATTACGTTCAAGCTCAGGAGCGTTACTGGTCTGTTAATGAATTTGGTGCCCGACTATATCACGAACGGGAATTCCTGAGCTCGCCTATAAAAAGCATCGAATCTTCAATAGATGAGATTCCGGCGTATGCGCACAAAAAGTTTGTCGAAGCGGGAACACAACTTTCGGCAGGCAACGTTGCAAAGGCGCTCACACTATCTTTTCAAGCCCTTGAAATTTGTTCTTTCACGTTGGGGCTCAATCACCCCGCTGTAGGCATGCTCATGCACCATATCGCTTCTATCTGCGAGAGCCAGGGGCTCCAGTTGGAAGCTTTGCGGATGCGGCGTACCGCCCTTGAGATATTCGCCGCAGATCCTTACGCCTCTATAGAAAACTGCGCTTACTTTCAATAAGCACCTTCTAGTCAGTGTTGATTGCAACGAGACCTTATGTTGGCACCTGCTTCCACTTAGACCAAAATTGGCTCTAATTTCGGTCTAAGTTAAGACCAAGCGGGGGCTTACCAGCTCCTTAAGTCGGCGCTCGCTTTCAAAAGCGCTTTAAGTCAGCAATTTGCTCATTGTCAAAGCACCCTTAGCAGGGCACTTTGACAATAAGCACTTTAAGCTGGCGCTTACTATCGAGAAGCTCCGGAAAGCACGTTTGCCTTAAGTCATATTAAACCCACAGTCCATTCGCTTCTCTGGGCAATAATTGCATGAGGTCGGAATAGGACAAACACATTGCTAGAAAAAAAGCGCCACTTTCTATTTGCGATCATTCTCTTAGCTGCCACTCTATCCATTTTTGCGTTGCCATTGAGTCACGCCAATGATTATGAGATCCATGAAGAGGATGTCTCATTGCTTGGTGACTTAATAGACAAGAACTTTATCAAAATCAATGTTTTCTATTGGAAAACTTTCGGTCATTACACCTTGCCGGGATACAACTGGTGGAAGAAGCACTACACAGAGCAAAGCGATCGATTGGACAACTTGCTCAACCATAACTTGTTGAAAGACAATGACTTCATACTGACCCCTGCCAAGGCAGCAACGCGCACAAGGAAAAGCGAAACCTCGGACAAAACCCACATTGATTACTCGATAGTGCACCTACCAACTCTCAATTCAGAGTTGAAATTCCCCGCTGGTTCTGTAACTTCTCCACGCCAATCATTGGTAGGGTTTTGGGCTCGCTCAAAAACGCCTCAGACCATAAGGGTTTCCTACAAACTAACTTCCGCAAAACCTGATAGCCAAGTTTGGCAAAGCCTAGCGAAATTAGACTCAGAGTGGCAGTTTTATAGCGGTCTGACTGAGGTAGCCGAGAGCAAACCAGGTGAATATTCAGTAGCATTTTCTGCTCTGGCACCGCAATCTACATTTGATATTCGAGATGGCGTTTATTTTGTGCCAATGGACAGGCCGGAACCGGTCGCAAAAAAATTCGAATATGAAATCGATCATCTCATCGAATTTGTTAGAAAGGACAAGCTGCGAATACATGTTTTGGACCAATCAGATAGACCAGTCCGTTCTGCAAAGGTGAAAATCGAACAATTGCAGCATGAATTCATTTTCGGATGCGGTGTTGATTTCGCGCCAGGGAAAAGTCCGCATCAACAAGATTGCCAGAATAAATTCACCGCATTATTTAATTGCGCCGCTTTACCGGCTTCATGGAATATTGTTGAACCAACACCAAAAAAACTAGACTTTGCGCACATTGACGCTGCTCTCGCCTGGGCCTTGAAACAGAAACTGCGCACCATGTTGCTGGACGTTCTTTCACCCTATACTTTTCCCGATTGGGCACCTAAAGATCCAGTCATTGTGCGCTCTCTTATCAAAGAGCACGTGGCTCTTTTAATTAACCACTTTGGCGATACTGTCTCCATCTGGAATATTTGTGATGGTCTGGACGGTGCCATGATCGATTCAAGTAGAAATGGCTTTTGCACTTGGGTAGCATCTAATGATCCAAGGCAAAAGGCGGCTTTTGCTCTTGCGCAAATTTTGCGTTGGGCCCACTTTACAGTCGATAAATCTCAGCCGGTGTTTTTATGCAGCGGCGACGATGTTGACAAACTTTCTCCTATACTAACCGACACGGAAAAAATTAGTTCTGTCTTCAATACCGATGGTTATGGTGTGCGCTATACGAATGAAAGAGGTAGCTACAAGCAAATACAACGAGTTTATGAGGATATGAAACCACTGGGTAAATTAGGCAAGCCAATTTATATAACCAATCTCGGTATCGCAAGCAGTGCTCTTTCCGGCAATGCACTTTCAAAAAATGGCCCGGATAAAATTGGTGAAAAGAAACAAGCCGAATATGCTCTGTCAATCTATCGCTTTTTGTTCAGCCGCCCCTCTGTATCCGGCATCATTTGGTCTAATTTTATCGATGAGAACTCAGCGGCCGCCACACCAATGGGCGTTATGCGCGCAGATGGATCGACCAAACCTGTTTATAACGGCTTGTTGGAATTGATTCACAAGAAATGGTGGACGCAGGTGGAAGCGCAAACGGATAATAATGGTGATGTCACCCAAAACGTTTTTTTTGGTGACTATCAAATTACGGTAATGGATAATCAGAACAAACCCGTAATCAAGAAAGTGCAGTTTTATAAGAGCAAAGCAGCTCGTTCGATCG
>CAJCIF010000171.1 GCA_903970355.1 Actinomycetota bacterium | reverse complement strand
CGGCACTCGCCATTTGCAGCAAAAGTCTTCCAGCGTCTTCTTGATGTTCAACCATTATGAAACTCCTGAAGTTTCAAATCGCAACCGCGACTCGCACTTCTTGCAACAAGTCTTTCCTATGTATAAGCTTTTCCCTCCGGTTAGGACCGGTAAACCACTTGATAACCCTAAAGCCCTCAAAGCCTATACCCGTGAGAATTCTGATTGCGCCAACCGCATATAAAGGAAGCCTTTCACCGGCAGAGGTAGCTCAGGCGATACAGGCAGGTGCCCTAAAAGCTATACCGGATGCAATCACCGAGTTGGCACCGATAGCAGACGGCGGCGATGGCAGTTTGTCGGTACTGAAAGAAAATCTGGGCGGCGAACTAATGGAAGTTGAGGCGGACGACGCGCTTGGTGTGAAGCGTAAAACGCATTGGCTGAAAGCCGGAGATCGGGCCATTATTGAACTTGCTGCCATTTGCGGTCTGGGTGTTCTCGGTGAAATTCGCGACGCTCTTAGCGCCTCCACTTTCGGACTGGGTCAGGTCATGAAAGAAGCCCTCAATTCAAATCCAAAAGAGATGCTTTTGTTGCTAGGCGGCAGTGCCTCTACAGATGGTGGCAGTGGTGCACTGGCAGCACTGGGAGTTCGATTTCTTGGTAAACATGACATTCCTTTTCATCGTGGCGGCGCCTTTTTACCTTTCTTGGAAACGGTCGATCTTTCAGAATTGGACAAACGCATTCACTCTGTCGCAATCGAATTAGCCGTAGATGTCGACAATCCGCTTCTGGGGAGTAACGGAGCAACTTACATTTATGCTCCCCAAAAAGGAGCGAGCCGGAATGATTTGTTGGATTTGGAAAGAGGTCTTACAACATTTGCAGATGTGCTTGAATCCGCGTCCGGCCGCGAGCTTAGAAATAGGGCTGGAACCGGGGCGGCAGGCGGCACATCATTTGGATTGGCTATAGCCCTGGGCGCCAAAATAGTTTCCGGCGCAGAACGAATAATTCAACTGATAGATTTGCCACGAAAAATCGCAGAGACAGATCTTGTTATCACAGGTGAAGGCAAAATAGACAGACAATCTTTCATGGGCAAGGCAATTGGGCGAGTGGCATCTCTTTGCGACCAGCTGCATAAGCCGTGTTGGATTGTTTGCGGTGCAGTTGAGCGAACAGACAATTACCAGGAGAATTGCAAAATCGTGCGGGCTGCAGAAGGCTATGCCACCGCAGGTGATATCGAACTTACCATCGCTAAATTATTCGAATAAAGCTTACGTGTGCAGCGATTGAAAGGTGATGATTTGCGTTCCCGTTTGTTTGGATCGCAATTTAGCTTCATTTGCTGCGGCAATCAACATGCCTGGCTCCGTACAATCTTCCGGCACGCTCGCTATGCCGACAGCAATTCCGGTATCGGCAGGCTCGAAGCCTTTATCGCGAAATGTCGCTGAAGCCGTTTCGATAAATTTCTTGGCCATCACTGCCGCTGCTGATGAATCTGTAAAAGAAAGCAGCATTGCATAATCTAAAAGTTGAAAATGACCCACCATATCAATTTTTCGAATCATTGGACTGAGACGTTCAAAAATCTCTTTGACAATGGCGGTCGGTGCCGGGTCGAACTGAGGACCATTGCGAACAGCAATCGCAATAACCAGAACAGAAACCGGCACGGAATACCAATTGAATCGATCGCACTCTTGCTCAATAAAAAAGAGAAGAGATGAGTAGGAAAGCAGTCCTGTTTCCGGGCGATAAAGTGGTGAAATGGCCTTTTTAACAGCCACTGAATCGATTGGAATACCTTGCAAGGTGCCAACCTCAGCGGTATGCGGCGGTGTGTCGGAAACTGCCACCAATTCACAGCTAATCAGATTAAACATAATTGGTATCCAATCAACTTTCGGAAGCGGAATGCGCCTTAAAACATCAAACAAAGTGCTCTTGTTGTCTATTTGCTGATAGAAACGTTTTTGCAATGCAATATCGTAGGGCGAGCCTCTCATCAAGGTTTGTTCGAACTCATGTTCGCTTATATAGGGATTGCGCTTGACAAGATAACTTTCAACTTTTGCACCTTTCCTATCCAAATAATCTTTGTGGTCCGAGAGCGCAACGCCTTCCAACAACAACGATTCCAAACGTTTAGTAATTGTCTTTTCAGCACTGCGTTCATTGGGATGAAAACGAAACTTACCTGCTGTCCAGGTGAGAACTTCAAGCATGCCGTGCTCACCTTCCGCATCAGGGCCAAGCACGTGATAGGGTGTGCCATCTACGAAAAAGATTGAGGCGCGTCCTTCCGAGCTATCTACTCGTAGTCGACCTGTCATTCTGCTCATGCTAATAGACTGCAAAAGATTTGTAATTGGCATGTTGACGAGATCGCCTTCTAAGATTGGATCGCCAACCGATTTTATGCCTGAGAATGTTGAATGTCCGGCAAAGCCAACCTTGGTAGTTTCCTTATCCTCACCAAACGTGTTGCGAATGGTCAGCCCGATTGCTTCCAGTCCCAATTCGCCATTGAATTTCAAAATTGCTTCATCAGGTGATTCACCTGTGCATGCCGAAAGGCATAACTTATGGACAAGACCAAAGTCAGAGGACAAGTGCTGCAAGAGAACATTCTGCTCGATGATTCTCGTTTTATACAAAGTCCAAACCGGATCGGCATCGTTTCGCCAGGCGAGCGTGAGATAAAAATCGCCGCTGCCGCTGCCGTCATTCCAGTGCAATTCAACTAAACGACTGCGCATCGTTTGTGATTGATGCAAGGCTTGGTTGAAGTCATCTTCCGAAGGCATGCGCGTAAGCTTCGGAAGTCGGAAAGGTACGTTGTCTCTATTGCCCTTGAACATACTCTCGTCCAGGTAAGTTTGTCTCAATAAGTTCCCCGCTCTACGCGATTAGAAACTTATAGCCGATCTAGTACACAGTTGTCACGGCAAAGATGGATTAACTAAACTTTGCGCTTCAGGAATGAGAGATCTGGCGCCAGAGATGGTGACACAATCGACTTATCACCCGCTACATTGCTAGCAGCGGCCGCCGCTGCATCAAGATCTGCGGCCTGTGCACCACCTGGTCCAGTAAGAACGTGATCCGGAGTGGCATCTACTTTCAAAATTTTTGATGTATCAGGTGCCTGAGCCGCATATGCATCATGCGGGGCGGGCGCTGCATGTGCAACCGGTGCTGCTGGAGCTTCCGGGGCTGCACTAACTTGCGGTGCTCCTGCTGCTTGTGGCGCCGCGGCAGCCGTAGCTGCAGTTTGCGTCGGCGCAGCATTTGCCAACATATGCGATGAATCTGCACCTGGAAGGGTGAGTTCTTGTCCAGGCATTATCAGACGCGGGTTATTGCCAATGACATCGGCATTGAGCTTATAAAGTTCGCCCCATTTCGTGCCTGAACCGAGCAGTTTCGAAGATATATTCCAGAGATTGTCTCCCGATTGCACGACATATTTGCCGCCATCGGTTACACCCTGGGCAATCGATTGTCCGTCTGACGGCATATGCAGATTAACGCCTGGATGAATCAAATCCGGATTGGAGCCAATCTGATCCATATTGAGCTTGTAAATATCTTGCCAGCGCATGGCATTGCCGAGATGATCCTTAGCAATGTTCCATAAGCAATCTCCGGATCGAATCGTATAAGATTCGACAGCTTCCGGATTTGCCGGTGCATCAGTAGTTTGCGTTGCATCGGCCGGCTGAGCATTGGCCTGACTATTAGCGGGAGCATCAGCTTGAGCGGGCTGACCGCTTGAAGCGGTAGCACGGGCATGATCGTCATATTGCACTTTGTGCGGTTGGCCATGAACTATTTGATCGTGCACGGCATGGGTTGATGGTGTTTGAGTGCTGTGCGGGGCCCCGGCTTGGGCACTGTGAGCGGCCGGTTGCGCACCAGATGCGGCACCACTATGTTGGACAGCATTTGTCATGGCAATTTTTGTCGGGCTCATGTGATGAGTCAAATGTGTAACCGGTGCATGATTGGCTGCCGGTACTTTATCGATACTGGCTAAGCTTAGTTCTTTCGCCTTCAAACCGATCGGTTGAGCAACTTCTTGCGGCGTTGAGTATTCCGGTCCGCCCACTGCGTTACTGGATGGTGGCGCTACATCTGAATTGCCAAGAACGTGCTTGGCACCGAGCGTGTCAGATACTCCGCCTGATGGTCCGAAGCTTGATGCATCCGCAGAAGGCGCACCATATACGGCACCATCTGTGATGCCACCACCGGCGCGAGCCGCTTCAAGATGAGGCTGGAAGCCTTGAGCAGAAGCGTGAAGATCACCAAGAGAACTGGGTGCAGAAGTTGGCGCGCTTGTCGGCACAGAGGAAACGCTTGAGGTCATTGAAGCGGATGCATTTGGAGGGGCAACACCTTCAAAAAGCTTTTGCGAAAAAATACGCTGAACGCCAGCCAGATGATTAGAAGGAGATACTTCAGATATACCGGGAGGAGCCAGTGCCGATCCTTTGCCGACGCTGCCGGCTCCCTCAAACTGAGGTTTATTGAGATCGACTGTGCCCGATACGTTAAGAGCAGATTTAGTATAAGAAGCCGTTGTGTCTGCATGCAATTGCAACTTCGACAAGTCGCCGACGTGTCCGCCACCTGCAACACCTTCTTGGAGCGAGTGCAAAATGTGTGGATCGGTCGACATCGCAGAGAGATCTACCGGTACGTGGTCACTGAGGGCGGTCAGGACATGACCATGGCCCACAAGCGTTGAAAAATCAAAATGTCCAAGCTGGCCAAGCACATCAACATGGGGCAAGATCATGTTTTGTACTGCTTCAAATAATGAACTCAAAAGGCCCAGATGTCCGGGCATGCGCATTATCAATTGAATAAGCGGGGAAATGGGCTCGCTTGCACCAGGAATACCAGGCAAAAGGGCATGAGGTGGTCCAACCAAAGCATGAGCCTCGGCACCGGTGGGAGCTAATGCCGGAGCATGCATTTCAGCATGGACTCCTCCGAGGGCTTGTTCACCGCCACTCGGTTGAAAATTGCCTGATTTAAATTCGAAACTTGCCATTTGTCCCACTTTAGCTTTTCGCTCACATCAATCTAAGGCCGCGCCCTGAGCAAGTAAATAGCCGCCATGGGAGGATTCCCACTCTATTGCCGTTTTTGGCCATAGTGAGTGGGAAGTTTCCCTTTTGATCTCAAATTTGGGAGGCAAGGCGATAAAATCTAGTGTCGCGACAAAAGCAGAACGCAGTTCTGGTTCCTGCCGCAAATTAGAAGAGGATTAAATGAAAGCCGCATTATTACTTGGCTCGCTGGCCATGTGCATTGCCACTGAATGGCCGGCATTAAATGGCGCGTTCGCTGTCACGCCGGACGCAACCGCTGCCAAAGCTACAGCGGCAGAACCAGCCCCTGCCGATCAGCAAAAACTGGTGGATGCATTGGGAAGCGCCATCAGCTCATATAAAACCGCTCCCGACCCGCAGTCCTGGGATGCAGTGTTCGATTCTTTCAAACAGATAGTTTCAATTTCGCTTGCAAAACACCTGGACCTCATAAACATCAACAAAACCTTGACTAACCAGGTAGGCATGAAACTCTACGATAGTGGTTCGATCAGGGTGTGGTCTTTTCCGAAAGTGCCGGAAGCGCAGCAAATGCTCATGGAATGGCATGACGTTACGGCTGTACGAGTAGGACGCGGCGCTCGCGCCAGAATCGTTACCACTGCAAGTGTTCCGAAACTGCAGGTTTTCAATTGCCCAGCCAATACTTCCATCACTGAAGCCAAATTGCTTTCTGGCAGTGCCGTAAAAGGAACACCACAAACGACGCGGAGCCTCGTTCTCCTCGGAGCAGACACAAAATCAGGCTCGCCATGGGTGCAGGGCTACAAATTTGCAGACGGACGTTGGAATAACGCCCCCGGCTTGTTTTCAGGCGTGCCGCCCTTCTTGCTCCAAAACCTGCAAGGCAAGGTTTCTTTTAGTGGCACAAATATCCTTTTGA
>CAJCIF010000170.1 GCA_903970355.1 Actinomycetota bacterium | reverse complement strand
ACGACGCTCTTCCGATCTAGTAAGAACAGCACTGAGAGCGATCAAACCGTCACTTGTTGTCATTGTTGAAACTGAATTATGGCCGTTTTTTGCAACAGAATGTCGCAGACAATCGATACCAATTACGATACTAAACGGCAGGATGTCGCCGCGTTCGGGACGCACATACGAGAGGCTCAAACTCTTCTTCGGACCAGTACTTCGGAACTTCTCGTTAATTGGGGCACAAACGCAAGTAGAAGAAGCTCGCTATAAAAAAATAGGCGGTGAAAACCTTCCTGTAAAAGTATTCGGCAATCTCAAATACGATAACTTCGCTTCCATAAATCCTGAAGAAATAGCCTTGCTGCACAGTAAAACAGGCGTGGAAGCTCATGATATGGTCTTAGTTGCCGGCTCCACTCACGAACGCGAAGAGGATCTTGTTCTGAATGTCTTAAATCGGTACAGGCAAGAATTTGGATCTAACAGTTTGAAATTGATCATTGCCCCACGGCATCCAGAGCGCTTCGCACGTGTGCAAGAAATAGTACAGAATGCTGGTTACAGAACACGCCTGTTTTCGAAAGGAGAAGCCTTCGAACAGGAAAATGACGTACTTATAGTTGATACGATCGGCTCTCTCTCAAAGATGTATGGATTGGCAAAAGGTGCCTTTGTAGGCGGCACGATTGCCAATGTCGGAGGTCACAATTTACTTGAGCCATACGCTTTTAGCGTGGCAGCCGCATGCGGTCCGCGCTTATTCAAGACGAAGGATACGGCTGAAATACTCACTTCTTTAGGTGCGCTTCTGGTCGGAAAGACAAGTGCAGAAGTTGAAGCGCTCCTATTCTCTTTGCTCACGAATGCTGACTTACGTAAGCGCAAGGGAGAAATTGGCAGGAAGTGGCTGACAGAGAACCAGGGTGCTGTTGATAGGGCACTTCAGGGTGTGATTGGTCTCTTAGGTGATGAGGTTATCCCGATTAAAGAAGTTGCAAATGCAGCTGTTTCCAAAAGGAATTGAGTAATGTCCTGGGGCAATCCAAAGAATAATTCTGAACGTATCCTCAAGGGTGTGTTTTCTCCCTTGGGAGCTTTCTATGGCTTTGGTAACCTGTTGCATCGTCTTTCCTATTCATGGGGCATTAACCGCAAGAATAAAATGTCGGTGCCTGTTATTAGCGTCGGTAATATTACTGTTGGTGGCACTGGGAAAACACCAGTTGTTATTTCGATTGCCCAGTATTTCATAGCTCAGGGTATCAAAACTGCCATCATTTCAAGAGGATACAAGCGTCCTTCCAATGAAGGTGTAGTTGTTGTCGGGAACGGACGAAGCAACTTTCAAGACGTATCTGTTTCAGGCGATGAGCCTATGCTGATAGCCCAATCGGTTCCCGAAGCTGTTGTCCTTTCCAGTCCGGATCGGGTTTCTGCTTGTAAGAAAGCTATTTCAGAGTTCGGCTGTAAGTTGATCATTCTTGATGATGCATTTCAACATTACAAACTGGAACGCGACATCGATATTGTTTTGATTGATTACAACGATGATTTAGTAAATGATTCGTTATTGCCTGCCGGTAGATTACGTGAACCGCTCAGCCAACTAAAACGGGCAACCCATGTCGTAATTACCAAACTGCCCGAAGCTCCCGATCAAAAAAAGCTTGTCGAATTGAGAAGTCTAATCACCGAGTATGCTCCTCTGGCTGGCATAAGTACTTGCCGGATTATTCCAAAACAATGGCGAAATGTTTCCAGTACCGGCAATGAATGCCTGCCCATTACTGCCTTACGGGGGCGGGAAACATTGGCGTTCTGTGGAATTGCCCGTCCAAATTCCTTTAAGAGTTTGTTGAATGATTTAGGGCTAACGGTTATTGCTCAAAGATACTTTTCCGATCACCACTGGTATCAAAAGGGTGACTTCGCCAATTTGAGAGCCATGTTGAAAGAGAGCGAAGCAGACTTTTTTGTAACCACGGCCAAGGACGGCGTAAAATTGCGGCATCTTGATCTAGACGTTCCAGTCTATGCTTTAGATTTGGAGACAGTCTGGCCGGAAGGCATGCCGCGAATGGATATTGGTTCAAAGAGTCCTAACAGTACTTCGCAGTCTAGCGGAGAGAAGAGCAAAAGCACTAAATGAGCAACTCTCCCTTATCTTTTCTAGATGTTAATCGCGTGCTTGTTATGCGCTATCGTTTTATTGGCGATACCATTCTCACAGTTCCTTTCCTGCGCAATCTCAGAAGGGCGTTGCCTCGTGCCCGCATAGATGTACTTGTCGGTCCGCAGAGTGGACAAGTATTAGCAGGCTGCCCGTACGTAGACGATTTGATTGAATTTGATACCACCCGTTTCCACAAATATGATCAAGGATATGGTGAGAAACGAAGCTTCTGGAGCTACGCCTTACACCTTCGCAAAAACAAGTACGATACAGCTTTCGTCTTGAAACGTTCCTTTTCTTCTGCTGCACTTTCATATTTAATCGGAGCTAAAAGAAGAATAGGATACGCATCTAAAGGGCGCAATTTTCTGCTTACCCATACTGCTCCGTTTAATACCGCCATACATGAAGTCGAATCAACCCTTGATGTTCTCAGAGCAGTTGGTATACCGATTCAAGATAACTATCTAGAGGCTTTCATAAGCGAAGAAGAACGCAAAGATATTTCCAAAATTGTGCCTGAACTTACTGAAGGCAAACATATTTTGATCCATGCTGCGTCAGCGCATCCAGACAAAATGTATCCTCTTGAACATTGGGCGAAGATTGTTCATACGCTATATAAAGACTGGGGATTTGAACCAGTTTTTTCAGGCGCCGCTTCCGACGTTCCTCTCTATGAAGAATTAGCCCGTCAATCGCAAGTACCTTGCTTGAACCTTGCCGGCCGCCTCTCCCTGCGCCAGAGTCTTGCCCTATACGAGCGTATGAAGATGTCGATTTGCGTTGATTCCGGACCAGCTCACTTAAGTGCCGCCGTTGGCACACCAACGATTTCGCTTTTCGGTCCAACCGATCCTGTTCGCTGGCGACCCTTCGGCGACCAACATGCTGCCCTGTACGACGAACAACTCGTCTGCCGTCCTTGCCACTACAAAAAAACTTGCATCGACCGGCCGTGCTTAACTCAATTCGATCCTCAGCGCATCATCTCAAAAGCAATTGAGTTATTCGCAAACGCCAAACAATCAAAAAAGTCCCCAACCCACGCAACCTGAGCGTCCTTGTAGACTCGAGGGTTGTCCATTTTTGAATTTTTCTTGTTGTCAGAAAATTAGCTAACTTTCTATCAAAATTTGAAAGAGTCTAGCACAAACACTTTCTCAATTAGTCCCTTTTTGACATCAAATATTTTTCGATAGAAATCGATTTCACAATTTGGAGCGTCCTTTTGCGCTCCTCAGAATGTGGGGGCAAGCTTGCGCGCCCGCATTCTGAGGAGCAATGCTTAAAGCACCGCTTAAACGAAAATGTCTGTACAAAGGCGAAGTGATATTTAGTAAGAAACTGGCGACAATTCAATTGAACCTTTTTTGCATTTTTGCGTTGAAGACTTGTAGTCATCTCTAAACGGAGGTTACAGCCATGCGCAACAACACCAAAAGTATGGTCGGCAGATTCGTCTCATTGCTGCCGATAGGACGCATATTCACGACACGCGAAGTATTGGCATACGGATTTCGCGCAGCAATCGATCAGATTCTTTCTCGATTCGTGAAATCGGGAAGAATTCGCCGTCTAGCACGAGGCGTATTCGTGAAAGATCCAGAAAATAAGTTGGTCTTTTCTGACTTTGATATCGCAAAAGTGAAGGCGGAATCCTTTGGGCGTCGAATCAGCGAATACCCGGACAACCTGGGAATTCGCCTCGGTATCAAAGAAGGACTGGAAGACGCGACTATCTTTTCAATCGATGGTCGTTCGAGCAGATTTCGCATTGGCAATCGAACGATCACACTAAAGGAAACCTCAACCCGTCGTATGAAAATGGCCGATACACGGTCCGGTCAAGTGCTACGCGCACTTTGCCATTTAGGCAATAGATCCGTTTCTCCCTTTGTCATTTCGAAAGCGCAAAAAGATTACAACCGGTTTGATCGCATCGAAAACCGCAACAACATCCAATTTATTCCCGCCTGGCTAAGCGATCAATTCCCGAACAAAACCTGGAAAATCATTACATAATCCATGGCCTTTTTTCGCGGAAGCGCTTCGCCATTTTTCAGTTCTCGAAGAAAATTAGCTATTTTTCTGACAACGAGAAATTTTCAAAAAGAAGGAGCCCTCGGTTTTAATGAAATTAAAAGATAGGGCAATTTACTCCTCAGAATGTGGACGCGCAAACTTGCCTCCACATTCTGAGGAGTACTGGAGAAAAATAGTTAGGGTTGTTTTGGCGTGTCCGCAAAAAGAACAGGAGCTTCGAATAGAACAGGAAGCCCGCGCAGGACACAAAAGATGCAAGCGATATAAACGGTGACGGTGGCGGCATCGCCGATATGCCAATTGGGATTGAGACTGACATGAGCGAGAATCAGAAGGCAAAAAGCAACGGCTTTCACAACAGCGTAAGTAAAACGGCTGAAGTTCGAAGCGACTAAAAATTTACCCAATCCAGTTTGCATCATGGTGTTGGCACCAAAGGCGGTGAAACCCTTTTCGCTCAGATAGGCACGTATTGCATCCACGAAAGTGCCACGCACAAGGAAAAGCAGTGGCACCCAAACTGGAACCCAACCTAATACCGAATAAACAATCCAATAAGCCATTTCAACAACTCGATCGCCAGCGATATCAAGCATGCCGCCAAACTTCGAAGACTGGTTTAAAAGGCGTGCGAAATAACCATCGAGTCCGTCTGCCCAGATCACTAATATTGTGAGAATAAAAGCCGCCCAACGATAGCTCTCACCGGGGAGAAATAGAAGAGACAGCGTAATAAGAGCGAGAAAAACCCTTGCAACGGTGACAACGTTTGCTACGTTGATCACGCCATTCCTCTTTTATACGTCGAGATTGGAAACTTCGTGGGCATGGTTTTCGATGAAGTCGCGACGTGGTCCGACAGCCTCTCCCATTAGAAGATCGAATACGTGATCTGCTTCTGAGGCATCGTTAACGGTTACCTGTTTGAGGGTCCGAGTTTCCGGATTCATTGTGGTGTCCCACAATTGCTCCGCCATCATTTCACCCAAGCCTTTAAACCTTTTGACGATCGCCTTTTCACCTAGTTCTGCCAGTACAGCTTCCAATTTGTGTTCGTTGAAACAGTATTCGCTACGCTTGCCTTTTTCCACCAGGAAAAGCGGTGGTTGTGCGATATAGACGTATCCAAGTTCTACAAGCGGACGGGCGTATCGGAAAAAGAAAGTCAAAAGAAGCGTACGAATGTGACTGCCATCCACATCGGCATCGGTCATGATAACCACTTTGTGGTATCGCAATTTAGAAAGGTCTAAGTTGGTGGCATTTGGGCGCAACATGCCGGCTCCTTTAGAGCCGTTACCACCGCCGTTTTCTTCTTCCTCTTCTTTAACAACCAAACCAAGCCCCTGAATCATGGCTTGCACTTCTGTATTCTCATAAATTCGACTTGGCTGAACGCGTTCAACGTTCAATATCTTGCCACGCAAGGGAAGAATGGCCTGATAGTTTCGGTTTCGGCCTTGCTTAGCGCTACCACCGGCAGAGTCACCTTCCACAAGAAAAATCTCGCATTTGGCTGGGTCGCGATCAGAACAATCCGCTAGCTTGCCGGGTAAAGAAGAATTTTCCAGAAAAGATTGTCTTCTGACGCTTTGCTTAGCTTTTTGAGCTGCTTCACGCGCTAATCGTGCTTGCAAAGCTTTGTTGACTATTTCTTTGGCTGCTTTGGGATTAAGTTCGAGCCATTCGGACAAAGCTTCGGATACAACGGATTGCGTCACTCCCTGTACTTCTCTGTTACCCAAACGTGCTTTGGTTTGTCCTTCGAACTGCGGTTCCGGAACCTTCACACTTACAATTGCAGTTAAGCCTTCCCGTACATCATCGCCTGTGAACTTTTCATCGGTCTCTTTGATCTGGAAATTTCCTTTTCTGGAATGGTCATTGATTACCCGAGTTAAGGCATTGCGAAAACCGGTTAAGTGCGTGCCGCCGTCATTGGTATTGATGTTATTTACAAAGGTATAAACGGATTCGGAATACATCTCCGTCCATTGCATCGAAACTTCAACATTAATTTGATCGCGCTGCTGTTCGAAATAAATGGGAGGTTTGTGTAACGTAACGCGCGTGTTATTCAAATAGTCGACATAACTTGCGATTCCGCCTTCGTAGTGAAAGCGCTCGGTCTTTGCAGGCTCTACACGTGCATCAGTAAGAGTCATGCCTAAACCTTTATTGAGGAAGGCCATTTCCCTTAAGCGATGAACCAAGGTTTCATATTCAACAACAATCTCTTTGCGTTCACCTTCTTCATTGATGTCATGAAAAATGGTGTTATCCGGCCAAAATGTAACTCTGGTACCACGCTTGTCAGTTTTGCCAGTTATTTTGAGACCGCCATCTGCATCGCCTCTGCGATAAACCTGATGATGGACTTTGCCATCTCTATAGACTTCGACATCAAGGCGCTCTGAAAGTGCGTTTACAACTGATGCGCCAACGCCGTGCAAACCACCTGAAACCTTATATCCGGAGCCACCGAATTTGCCACCAGCGTGCAGCACAGTGAATACAGTTTCAACTGCACTTTTGCCGGTCTTTTCTACTACGTCAGTTGGAATTCCACGTCCATCATCCTCGACGGTAATGGAATTATCTGGGTTGATAATGACTTCAATATTTTTGCAATAGCCGGCTAAAGATTCGTCAACCGAATTGTCTACAATTTCCCAAACCAGGTGATGGAGCCCTTTTGGTCCGGTGCTACCAATGTACATACCTGGACGCTTACGAACAGCTTCTAACCCTTCTAGAACGTCGATGCTGGACGCATCGTAAGAACCTTCGACATGATTTGAGTTACCGTTCGATGCACCATTTGTGGCGCCATTTGCAGGAGCAGCATCGTTCTTGCTGACCTCTTCATTTAAATCTTTAGGATCGTTCGCTTGGGGTTCCTTTTTCGGCATTCTTTTCTTCACCAACTCGGATACTGTCTAACACTTATGTCGCTAATACACCCCCGCCTGAGTTAGCCAATACATGGCAGAACTTCAGGGAAAATGGCATCAGCAGTAAAACAAAAACAATTTCACCATAAGCCTGATAGGCGAAATTTTAGCATAGTTGCCTAGCAAAAGCCTGAGACAAACGGGCGCTTAGCCTTTATGCTCATTCTTCGTAACAACGCTTTTGCTGCCCTTTTCGAAGGCGAGGAGAACCCAAGTGGTCGGCAACTTTAGAAACCTGACTTTCCACATGAAAGTTATCTAGCATAAGCGAGCCGCAGAGCGTTGGGATAAAATACTAGTCGAAACCCCGGCTGTCTCACACATGTCTCCGGTTGTATTCGTCCTTCAAGTTTTGTATCAACGCGTTTTCAATCCTTCAACTGGAAATTTCCTTGGAAACCTTTTTCGAAGCCAAACCTGGGCTCCTTTCACAATCTGCAATAGCCTTAGGTTTTTTTGATGGTGTTCACGCCGGTCACAAAGAAGTAATCGGCAGCGCGCTACTTGAAGCCAGGCGGCTGGGTGTAACGCCCGGCGTGGTTACATTTAGAGACCATCCCCGCACACTGACACAGGGCTCAACCCCACTATTACTAACGGTTATCGAGCAACGCCTTTCCTTGTTTGAAGAGTTGGGTGTGGAAGCGGCACTCGTACTCTGTTTTGACGAAGAACTGTGCCGGCTCACCCCGCGCGAATATGTTGAAAATATTCTTGTGGGCGCCATGGGCGCCAAATCGATATCGGTAGGCTATAACCACCACTTCGGACGCGATCGCGAAGGCAATCCCGATTTGCTAAAACAACTAGGTGGTGAACTGGGCTTTTCAGTAAAAGTCGCACAGGAAGTGGAATTTGGCGGACAGGAAGTCTCCAGCTCAAGAATCAGAGAGGCTCTCTTTGGTGGACAATTGGAGCGCGCCAATAATCTCTTATCTCGTCCCTATGCTG
>CAJCIF010000169.1 GCA_903970355.1 Actinomycetota bacterium | reverse complement strand
GGTGTTGATGGAGAAGCCCACTAGTTTCATGAAGGCAAAAGTACCAATGAGCGAAACCGGAATCGTTATGGCTGGAATTAAGGTGGTGCGCCAGTCTTGTAAGAAGACAAAGATGACAAGAATAACAAGCGCAATCGCTTGTGCAAGTGTGATCAGCACTTCGTGAATTGATTGATCGACAGCAGTTGTCGTGTCGAATGCGACGTAGTATCTGAGTCCGGGTGGGAAACGCTTCGATAACCGCTTCAATTCGGCTTCGCAGCCGCGTGCGACATCCAATGCGTTTGCATTGGGCAGTTGAAACACACCGATCCCGACTGCGTCCACACCGTTGTAGCGAAGAAATGTTCCGTAATCTTCAGCGCCAAGTTCCACTCGGCCTACATCACGAAGATGAATCAGAGTGCCGTTATCACCGGATTTTATGATGAGATCACCAAATTCTTTTGGATCTTTCAATCGGCCGTGAACACGAACGCTAAGTTGGAAACTTTGACCGGTTGGGTATGGTGGTTGCCCAATTTGGCCGGCCGGCACCTGCACATTCTGCTCGGTTAATACCTGGACAATGTCTGCTGCTGTTACCTTTCTTGCCGCCAGACGACCTGGATCCAGCCAGAGGCGCATGGCATATTTACGTTCACCAAATATGGTTACATCACCAACACCTTTGACACGTTTAAGTGCGTCCTTGACGAAAATATCGGCGTAGTTGCTTACATATAAACTGTCGTTACGATCAGAACTCAAACCAATACCGAGCACGATCGAGTTTGAAACTTTGGTGACAGAAACACCGGTGTTTTTCACTTCATTGGGCAATCGACCCAATAACGAAGAGACACGGTTCTGGACATCAACTGCGGCGTTGTCGATGTTGCGATTCAGGTCGAACGTGACAATGATTTTGCTCTGCCCGTCATTGCCGCTTGTAGAGGTCATGTACTTCATGCCCTCAACGCCATTGATACCCTGTTCAAGAATAGTGGTGACGCCGGATTCAACGGTTTGAGCGCTTGCTCCTACGTATGTACATAGAACCTGAACTTGCGGCGGCGTAATATTTGGATATTGCGAAATCGGCAAGGAGGGAATCGAAATGAGCCCTACCAGCACTATCAACATCGAGCAAACTGATGCAAAGATTGGACGAGCGATGAAGAAATCTTGAAACATTACTATGTTGTCCTGGTTGCCTATTTAGCCAGTGTGATGGGTATTCCGTCCATCAAATTTTGAACACCCGAAACAACAATCTGGTCATCGTTCTTAAGCCCGCTCTTCACCTGATACTTCGTGCCTTCGATATCACCTAAAGTGACGGGTACTTGTTTGGCGATCATGTTTTTACCGTTGGCGTCTTGAGCAATAAAAACGAACTCCTGTCCGCCGGCATGCGCTACAGACTCAGTTGGAATGAGCAGCCCGTCTCTGGTTTTCCATATCACTTTGGCGCGTACCATTTGATCCGCCCTCATGACACCATGGTCATTGGGAATTGAAGCTTTAGCAAGAACAGATTGACTGCTCTCATCTACATTCGGGGCAATGAAGAATATTTTGCCTGTTGCAATCTCCTTGTTGGCCATATCCAACAGACGAACCACCATGCCTAAATGCAATTCTTGGGCATGCTCTGTCGGAATAGAAATGTAGGCTTCAAGCGGATTGTTTTGGGTAACGGTAGTGAGCTTGGTTGTAGAAGTGACATAGTCTCCCAGCTTTACTGGAATGTCGCCGATCGTGCCTGCAAATGGAGCTTTCAATGTGAAATAGCCAAGCGTCACACTTTGAGATTTCAAATTATGTTTGGCTTGCACAATTGCCTTTTCGTCTTTTTTGATTGCCGCTTCCTGCGCTTTGATTTGCGCTTCTGTGTTATCCAGGTCAGCTTGTGCCGCTTCCGCTTGATTCGTCCATTGATCGAGATCTTGCTTTGCTACCGCACCTTCACTTTGTAGTAACTCATATCGTTTCTTTTGAATGCTTGCGTATTTGAGGTTGGATGCCTTACCAATGCGTGCTGCTTGCAGAGAGCGGAGAGTACCTTTCGCTGTTTCGAGATCGGCAACGGTTGTTTCTACCGCATCGGCATAGCCTTCAACCGATGCCTTTTGAAAATAGGGATCGATTTCTAAGATCGGCTGATTTTCTTTTACAACATCGCCTGCTGTCACATAGATTTTGGTGACATGCCCGATGATTTGAGGGAAGAGTGTGATCGATTTGCGCGATTTCAAATCAGCTTCGTATTCGGAAGTCTCTTCTATTTTGGCCGGTGTGACGCGTTGAAGCTTGACCCCAACTGCATGCGGTCCCATCATGGCGCCGGCGGGAGACTGTGTTTCACCACAACCACTGAGCGCAGTACATGCGCTCAAAGTGAGTAGCATATTTAAAATGTATCCAGTTTTGTTCAATGTTGGTCCCTGGGATGAATCAACACTAGCATTCTATCTGTTTCAAAGCCTTTTCACGTCTTATGTTTTTGAAAAGAGACAGGACGAATTCGGTCCAATAGCGGTTTCTGCTGAAATGGATCTGAAATGATGAATCAATTGAAATATGAAGCAGCACTTGAAAACAAGCCCGAGCTGGCCCTGAGCCGCTGTTGAGCGAGCAAAATAATCTTTGCATTAATTTGGCGAATATTTCCTTACGGGACCATCAGGCGCGTCGCCCACGGGCTATCATCTGGATCGGAAAGGTCGGACAGTTTTGGTCCGACCAGGTTGTCTACGTTCAACTGCAGGTAAAACTATGTTCGGAGTGAAGAAAAGTGAGCTCAACCCAGACCGGGTAAAAGAGAGATCGGAAGAGCGTCGTG
>CAJCIF010000168.1 GCA_903970355.1 Actinomycetota bacterium | reverse complement strand
CGTTTGTGAAAATACAATTGGAATGGAGTGTTTTTATGGCATTCGGATTTGTGACGGGCGATGTGCCGGGTGCAACGCCGAAATAACCTGCTTCCGGATTTATGGCATAAAGTTTGCCGTCCTTACCGGGCTTTAGCCAGGCAATGTCATCGCCGATGGTGGTTACTTTCCAGCCGGCAAGATCATTAGGCGGAATCATCATGGCGAAATTCGTTTTGCCGCATGCACTGGGAAAGGCAGCCGCAATGTACTTTTTATTTCCTTGTGGCGATTCCACACCCAGAATCAACATATGCTCAGCCAACCAACCTTCATCTCTTGCCATTGTCGAAGCAATTCTCAAGGCGAAACACTTTTTACCAAGCAGGGCATTGCCGCCGTAACCAGAGCCGTAAGACCAGATCTCTCTTGTTTCCGGAAAATGGCAAATGTACTTGTGTTCGGGATCGCATGGCCATGGTACATCTTGCTCTCCTGGTGAAAGCGGATGCCCCACTGAGTGGACGCACGGCACAAAATCACCATCGGCCTCTAAATGGTCCACAACGGCTTTTCCCATTCTGGTCATGAGCTTCATGTTAGCTACCACATACGGTGAATCGGTAATTTCAACACCGATTTGCGAAATGTGCGAATTAAGCGGACCCATGCTGAATGGAATCACAAACATTGTTCGGCCGCGCATGCAGCCGTTAAAGAGATCGGTAAGAACGTGCTTTGCCTCACTCGTTTCCATCCAGTTGTTGGTTGGACCGGCATCATCTTTTTCGGCGGTACATATGAAGGTGCGCTCTTCAACACGGGCGACATCCGAATTGGCCGAGCGGGCCAGGAAACTGCGTGGTCGCAATTTCGGATTCAATCGAATCAATGTTCCGGTGCGTACCATCTCATTGCAAATACTGTCGTATTCAGCCTCTGAGCCATCGCACCAATAGACGCGCGTAGGCTTACACAAAAGTGCAATATCAGATACCCAATTCTTGAGTTTGGTATTGCAAACGGGATATTGCGGCTCGAAACTTGCTCCGAAGCCGGATCTACTAAGCTCTTTCATTTGTGATACCTCGGGCGAGCAAAGCTCATACTCTGATTCTACGCTTACGCAGACCGTTGGACTCAGAAGACGATTTGCTGAGATAAAAAGTTACGCGTTGATCTGATTAATCAGTTATTTTGCTGCCAACGATTTTACTACTGCATCAACCGAGATTACATCAGCGAGCCGAAGATCGGTTGGTGGTGCCGTTTTATCACCGACCAGTAAAGTAGTAACAACTCCAAGAACACGTACTTGTTCGTCCGCTGAATCTGCCTCAAATACAGGTGCACCACTTGTGCCGAGAAAAGAAGGGTAATCTAGTTGCATTTTCAATGACCCGTTATCCGTGCAACTTTCGTTGTAGACCGTAAGAGTGCCCCTTCGCACAATCGGCATTAGAGTTCCCATTGCTGTTGCACCCAGTGGATAGCAGGGGACAAGCACCTCGTGTACTGCAATCGTTTTTTCAAAATTATCGCCAGCAAGCTCAGACATTGATAGGAGTAAGTCCTTGTCTAAATTAGAGATACTCATTGCGTCCAGTGTTATGTAGGCAACGTCTTCCTTTTTGTTCGGTTGGATCCACAATGGTTTGTCACCATTGCGGACTTTGATGCGCAATTCTTTTCCCTTCGAGTGCGTCAGCGCAGCAACTTGAGCAGAGTCGAGACAAACGGTATCCGCTGTGCACAGCTCAAAACAATGGAGCGCCGAAATTAAAACGACTTGCGCGCTTTTGTGGTCGCATACAAGAAAGCCGGTTGTAAAAAAAGGGCGTTGTTCTAACGGTTTGTCTGCCGGAAAACTGATGCGAGCACAAGATAAGATTGCTCGTTCGGTTGCTGATAATACTCTATGAGTGGGCTCAGCTTGAGAAGTTTTGCCATTCAACATAATAACGACAGTGAATGAGAAAATGCACTTCGTTATGAACTTCATCAGTTACCAACCGGCTCCGCATCTATCAAAATAAAAGCAACTCGGCAAATCTCGTTTGTTCGGTTACTCCAGCCGTGGCTTGTACCGCGCTGTATTAGGACATCGCCTGCTTTCAAAAGAGTTTCGCCTTCATCGAGGAGGGCCCAAATTTCACCATGCATAACGATCGCATAATCAACCGTATTCGTTTTATGAAACCCGGGGTGACGGGCATTTCCTCTCAGTGTGTGTGTTGCCTGGATTGCGTCAAAGGCTTTCTTCATATCGGTTGGTATCACGCTTCCATCGGGGGGGAAATCAACCACACGAAAGATTGACCCAATTGGTGGTGGCTCCAGGTGAATGGCTCTCAAAACTGCATCTTCTGTTCCAGTATTACTGGCAGGTGTTTGCTTCGTTTCCCATAAATCGGTTAAGCCACCACCGGCGAAGTATTCCGGTCGAATCGCATTTGGTGCTTCTTCGTCCCGCAAAATTACTGAATTGCCAGTGGCATTATGTCCCGTAACGACGCGCCGCACTGGTTTTAAAGGCACAGCCATGAACTACCTCCAAATTTTGGACAAGTATAAACGTTTGTAGCTAGAACTGCAGATTTTAGCGGTCTGTTGCTTTAAAAGAGCCATTTTTGGGCATAATTTATACGGGTCGGTGCATTCCTTTTGTAACCGGGGGGTCGGTTCTAAGGAGTCCATAAATCCCTAAGGGGGAGGGAAATGGGTAGGTTTCAAAAGGGCAGCTTCAAGGGGCTGCTGATTGTAGTCATATGGCTATGTCTGTCGCAAACAATGGCTCCTGCCGTTGTCGCGAAAGAAATGCACGTCGGACACAATTTAATTGCGCAACACATAGCCAGCGCAAAAGGTGCAGTTGGGCATGAAAAACGCATGGCAACCGGGCACCCTAAAGCAACCTCCGATACAGTAAGTCTCTCTTCAAATGGCAGATACGAAGATATCGATCGCATGTCCGACAATGCGAAAACCTATGCCTGGCTCCCAAGCTGGTTGAGACATGTTTTTCTAGCGGCAATTGTTGCAGTGGCAGGATTGATCGTTGGCTGGATGGTTCTGCAAGTCGCTCATATGCAAGGTTTCAACCAGGAAGGACCGCAAGTTCCTATTGCCTGCATGGTTTTGTTTCTGCTCCTAGCGCCTTTTACGAATTACTTTGATGATTTCGCTGTAAAAATTCCGGGTTTGCAGCAGATGGTCCCCTATACCGATCTCGCTCACGAGAATCAAAGAGAGTTCATTCCCGTTCGATCAGGAGCATTTGGCCTAACACTCGAATTACCCCAACCCTTTATGGTGACTCGCGCCTTGGTTGAAAAAACCTGGATTACAAGTCTTCTCTACTCGCGAAAAGAAGGCTCTTATTCTATTGCCTACTGCAGGGTGCCGCAGGCCCAAGCAAAAGAGCCACAGCATGATGATTTCGTAGTCTGGGATGTTGGACACTCGTTGGATCTGCCTGAACCAACCAATTTTGAGTCAAATAACTACGATGTTTCAGTATGGCTCGATAAGGTTGCCAAAAACAAGGTCAAAAGACTGGGTGCGACTAATGCGACGATAACCCCAGTTGCTCTCTACGACCGTTATCCGGGCCGCACCATTGAAGGCACTTTGCCTGATGGAAATGCCTTTCAAATGCGCTTGTACACTGGCAACAATAATCTCTACACGTTACTGGTAACCGGTACGCCGCAGTGGGTTAAATCGAGTGATTCTGGACTCTTCCTCGATTCATTCAATCTTGATTAGTAAGCCAAGTTAGAAGCACCATTCCGTCATGGCTTCGTATTTACTGGCCTTCGATTGGCTCTCATTTTTGTTTTGCGTGAATTGAATATTGATGCGCATGAGAAGAGCTAAAATCGAGGCGGCAATCCAGGTTGCCGGCCAGCTGATCTGCACCCAATTTGGGCAAAAATCGGAAATTAGTCGAAGCGCAACAGCTGAAGCACAAATCGCGAAAGTCAGGCCGATCGTGAATGATATGACTGGATATTTTGTTGAAAAGTTCGTTCCTCTTAAATTGAACGAGACGGATGTTAGTTTCTGATTGAAATTTTCGAGAGATGATACCCGACGCATTGCGAAAGAAAAGAAAATAAATCCGAGGGTCAGGACAAGAATCCAGGCTATTAGCCCGATTCCGCCCAGAAGCCAGGTCAGAATCATGCCTAAGAACATAAAGGCAGGCATGATCAGTAATGGATTGCCGCTCGTCAAAAAATCAAAGCCGGGAATGTGCGGAAAGATGGCCAGGAAAGCAATATATGAAATGAGCAAGTGAAAAACGAGTACCAGCAAAAATTTAGGAAGCAAGGTTTTCTGCTGCGCTGCACTTGCCACTAATTTAAAGCTGGATTCCTTCTTTTGACTGACTTCACTGCTGTATCGTTCGGACCAATAAGAAAACAAATCCAGGTTTTTTTCTGTGCCAAGACCGGAAGCGTAAGCATCGCAAAGGCGTTTCATTGCTGCTGTGTTACCGGAATTAGCAAGTTCATAAAACGTTTGAAAAGCCGATTTTTCATCTTTCTCCAGGGCTATACCTTTTTGAGAAAGGAGAGCGTAGTTTACCGATGCATTGCGATAACCCCTCTCCTGCGATTTCTGCAGAAGGCGGATCGCCTTTTCGGGATTTTCTTCCGTGGCAACTCCGAACAGGTAGAACCAGCTCAAATAGTTGAGAGCTTCGGCATTCTCTAGACATTCAGCTGAATGCAAACGCGCCAGAGCCTGGCGGTAATCACTTTGCCTCATTAACCTGCGCACCTGGTCTTTCCAGTTCTCATGCGCATAGCTGCTTAAGTTGCTAGCTGTCTTTGTCGCCATATTGCCCTTCCTTACTGCAATATAAGCCGTAGGATTGATGATCTTGGCAACTATAATTAAAGACTAAGCTTGTGAAATTTCTATGGCATCCAGATTTTGCGAATCAGGCGGACCAGACTTGCGAGGTTAAATGAGGGTTTGCGCTTCAGTTCCTTCATACCGGCATACGGTTTGCGCATAATCTTCAAGCTTCCCGACTGCGATTCTTCGACGTGAGGCAGTTCTATTTCTGTAACTCTGCGCCGTACGTAACCGCCGCCGTTGTTCATTACATCTGCACACATCATCGTTTACCTGCCTTTTGCCTCTGCACGTTTTGAATATACGTGCGCGAGTGTGGCAGTCGGGTGACAGATGTGTGGCAGTTCTGTGACAGCGCCTAGACGCTAGCGAACCACTTCTTCCACCAGGGCTTGCGTAGTTCTTCCAATTCTTTGGCAAGGGCATCCATTTGGCTGCGGGCTGCTTCTTCGTTCAGCTCTTTTTCACGCTTCAGGCGATCTACTTCCTGGTTCATGAAACCTTCCAGCTCTTGCTTCGATTTTTCGACCTCATCGAGCTGCTCTTTCAGGTTAATCAAGTCCGAAAGTTGCTGGCGTAATTCGCTGATTTCTACTGTTTTTTTAGTGACCAGCTCGTCGTGCTCTCTTGCTTTTTTCTCGAGATCAGGCAAAAGGCGCAGTTTGATATCTTGTTCTTGAATGATGCGGTCTTTTTCCGCCAGCGCTTCTGCCTGGGCCGCTACGCGCTCAACCAATGGCCTCATCACATGTTCGACGATCTGCTCCAATCGTGATCGTTCATTTTTGAGCCAATCATCATCATCGGAATGATCGTCGGGCATAGCTTCGGCTTCTACTTCGACTGGCCGTTCAGCTAATTTTGTATTTGGATTTGGCTCTCCTGGTCCCGATTCCTTTTTCTTGGCTAGTTCTTTTAAGACGGCACCATTGGAGACAAACCACTCGTCTCTTAGCCAGTTTGATCTCTTCTCGCCTTTGAGATCACCTTTGGTGAGGCGCTCCATGACGATGCGTTCTTCCAGACCGAGTTTTTCTGCGGCCTTTTTGACAGTAAGTAAAGAGTCCTTTTGCATCGGTTCGCCCCATGGATATGCAGCCGATATAACGGGGTTCGGCTTCGAGATGATTATAAAGTGGCTGCCCAAGAAAAGAACTTGAAAAATTGCACGGGTTAAGAACGATAACCTGCCGATTCGATCTTTAAATAGCCCGCATCGACTGACTTTTGCGACTTGCAACAGTTAGTGTCCCAAAGTAATATTGTGATTTCTTTAGGCAATGAGCGAATTAGATAATCCAATATGGTCTTCCCTTACGAGCGTGTTTGCGCGCTTTGCAGAAGGAAGTGGCAAGGCACGCCGTTTTCCGCCAGCCGTTACCAGTCTGGCTGCGGTAAGCGAAGAAACCAGAGAGGCTTTTGCTGATCTGGCTAACACGCTCTCTCCCGGCGAAAGGTGTGGACTGTTTCTTAACCTCAACCACGAGGTTCCGGAATCTTTTGATCTGTTTTTTAAAAGCGAACTTTTTCAAATGGAATGCAAAAAGCTTTTGAGCTTTCCTGCAATTGATTTTTTAGAGCTCTCCAAAGAGGACGTTCCAGACATGGTTCGACTGGCAAAAATGACCGAACCTGGTCCATTTGGAACGCGCACAATTGAAATGGAAAACTACATAGGTATACGCAATGAAGCTGGTGAATTGATCGCAATGACCGGACAGCGTTGCCAATCAAACACTTTCATTGAGATTAGCGCTGTCTGCGTGCATCCCGATTATCGTGGTAAAGGTCTTGCCAAAGCGCTTGTTAGTGAAGTATGTCAACGCATACTAGCGGTAAATAAAACACCTTGCTTGCACGTTTTGCCAAGCAATGAATCGGCAGTCAAATCGTACCGCGCTCTTGGATTTGAAGTGCGTCGCAGCTTTCATTTGCTTAGCATCAAGCGCCAAGATAACTAAAACCTGCTAGTGTGATGGCGGATAAGTAGGCGGATCGAGCGCCGAATGAGAGCCCCAATACGACTTATTTTGAGCTCGCCCGATCACTCGCTTTTGATCTAAAAAGCCATAGACGTGACTGTCTAACGCTGCATTACGATTGTCGCACAAGACGAAAAGTTTTCCTGTCGGAACAACAATTTCCTTGCTGGCATCATCCGGACTATCGTAAGGGTGAATCACTCCGTCAATTGTCTGCCCACCAAAGTCGGCTAAATGTAAAAGCTGATAGTGTGCGGGTTCTCTAATGTAGCTGCTTTCATCAAGCAATTGATTATTTATAAAAACTCCTTCGGAAGGGCTAATACGTATTCGTTCACCGGGCAATCCGATTACACGTGTGGCAAATGCATTCTCGTAAGGAAGTACAGCTAATCCGGTTAGTCGTCCCAAAACATAAAGTGGATTCCCGCTCAGGTCTTTGCCTCGTGTCACCGTTGGTGGAGGATAGTAGAGGATTATTTGGCCGCGCCTGTAGTCTCTTTTTAAAATGGTTGAGATTTTTTCAACACCGAGATGCTCCCACTCGTGGAGGGTTGGATACATCGAATTAGACTGGATAACGTGACTTTCAGCAAAGGTGCGCACCATGATGAGTAATGCGAAGCTCATATATAGACTGAGCGCTAACAAGCCGAAAATCGCAAGAATTGATTTCATTGTTCTTTGGCCCGTTCACTAATTTGTGCGTAGAAAAAGCTCAAGGAAATTAGCGAAAACGACTCAAACAACATGCCGTAAAAGGAGAATTCACTGAAGAACATTATTAGCCCAAGAAAGCCAATTAAGCTTGTAAAGAATAAGCAAGCACCGCCAATCAGCAAAGCGGCGTACTTTCGTTCTTTAAACATGGCTAGAATATTTTTCCAGCCGTCTAGATATAGACAGTTCCAAGTAATGGTCTTGGCTAAAAAGGCGATTCTGAAATTCCCTTCTCTCCAATCAACAAAAATAGCGTAAGCGATGCAAGCCACAATAAGGCTTATCAGTTCTCTCAGAAATACCGTCAGCAGCAAAGAAAACCAGTTATCTCTCAGGTGAGCCCAAGACATACTCAAAGATTTCAATAAGGATATCGCTGGAAGTGTTTCATGTTGAGCCATTTCGCCAGTATCTCATACCGTCACCGCAAATGAGATTCGGGAATGATGGTGCTTAAGCCGGTTCGTTTTGAAATGGATACAAAAGTTGCCCTATAAGTGTGTTGGGAATCTGTTTTTTCGTTACGCCGAATACTTGCGGTGTTTGATGGGCAGGCATGTAGAACGTTCCGAAGATGATGTCGTAGATTGGCAAGAGACCGGCAAAGTTTTTGTCTAAGCCTTCTTGTTCTGAGGTGTGGTGCCATCTGTGAAAGCGGGGCGATGCGATGACATAACGTAAGGGTCCGAAATCCCAATCGAGATTGGCATGAATAAAGATCGCATAGAAGACAAGAAAGGGAACATAAGCAGCCAGCACATGCGTTGGAAAGCCAAAAATGGCAAAGGGAAGAATTTGAACGGATTTTTGCACCATTTCATTTACAGGGTGTAAACGCACAGAAGAAAGCCAGTCGAGATCAATTGATGAGTGGTGAATGGCATGAAATTTCCAGAGGCGGCCATTGTGAAATGCTCTGTGCATCCAATAGGAAACAAAGTCACCAATGATGAGAATTTCGGCAATGATCAAGGGTGTTGGCTGCTTTGATACCGGCGGAAATCCATTGGCCAGATGCGGACCGAAGTGCCTGCCCACTAATACACTAACCGTGACAACGACAATGAAAACTAACCCCTTTGAGAGTGTCTTTGAAACAAGGGCAGTGAAAAACCAATATTGTGCATCCAGGCCAATGTCTTTGCGCCAGGCAGGCTTTTTTCGTCTGGCCGGAAAAAGCCTTTCAATAGTGGTGATAACAATCCCAACGACAAGAAGGGAAATGATTAGGCGAATTGGATGGACGGCTAAGGTCATTTGGAGAACCCGAGAGGTATTACTCCAGTTTCACCTTTCTTTGCTGCCTGGGATTGTGCGGAAGGTCATGTATTTGATTACGGCAAGAGCAAGAGGTCTTGCGGATTTACCCCAGCATTGTCATCTTCGCCTTTGTTCATGTAATCGATGTACCAGCGAGGAATGTATAAACGGTGACTAGAGATTGATATAAATAGCGGCGCAATCTCGACTTTTAGAAATAGCTTTTTCAACCTGAAAAACTCTTGTTTCAGTGAATCAACTTCATCTTGAATGGCATAACGACCGGCATTCATAGCGATGTATTCCTTGGCCCGATCTTCATCCCAACCTTGTTCGATCAATACGTTAGTCATGGCTGGAGCGTGTTGACTTACCTGGGTCATGCCACAATCATCGTGCCCTAATAGAACGACGTGGCGAACCCCTTTAGACAAAACATAAACGAGACTGAATTCCGAACCGATCAATCGGCCACTAGCGCGCCGTATTATATAAGAATACATTGGTGGCAAGATTGGCTGGAAACGATACTCGATGCAGGTTGCAACCAGGAGCTGTGGTGATCCTTTTGCTTTAATGGGCTCCTCAAAATTGTGGGCACCAATCAAGGCACCAATTGGCGTATTTCGCCATTTCTCCGGCACATCATCCGGATGCGCTATTCTGGCTAATCGGGTGCTAAAGCTAACATTTTGTGTGACGCCAAGATTCTTCTTATCATCCATTAGTCAGCCCTTTAATGTACCTACTCAGTTTAAGAGATTTTAGCAGTCGCACTGATTATCAGTTGGGTCCAGGTTCAGTTCCACCAATTGGAATCTGAATTTGAATAAATTCGGGTGAACCAATCGGTCTTGGCGTGAAGCCATGCACTTTTTTAACAGACTTGAGCGCTACTCGGTCAAATTCTTGATTCCCCGAAGATTCCGACACATGAGCGTATGAAAGAGTGCCAGTTCGATCCACCAGACAGGTTATAGTTGCTTTAAGAGCGGAATGACCAGCTATTTGATTCGCTTCCGTCGCTACCTGTTTCAGGTGATTTTCCAAGTTCATGCCTTCATAATGGCTTATTGTTTGCTGTGCGGATTTCATTAAGGACTCGCCCTCGGTCGCTCGGCCGGTTGCCACGTACAAATTGGCTAATTCCTGGTTGGCAAGCGTTTTGAAATATAGATTTGCTCCGCCTGCATTGGCGCTTTCTTCAATAGCGACCTGGGCAGCGCCGAAATTGTTTCTCTTTTGGTACAAATGAGCCAATAGCCTGGCAGTTTCAAATCTCTGGTATTGCGAAGTTGCTTGCTTTTCCGTGAGCTTTAAAAGTTCTTCGGCCGTTGACAAATCTTGATTGGCGATCGCCAGTTGAGCAGCATTTATGCTCTCTTCCCACTGTTCTGTGCTCAACGCGCTAGAAGACGGGCTCAAAATTATTTGCGTTGCCGAAAACAACATTACGCAAAACAG
>CAJCIF010000167.1 GCA_903970355.1 Actinomycetota bacterium | reverse complement strand
ACTACATTGAGATGTTCTACAATAGACGTCGCCTACACTCTTTCTTGAATTACCTTTCCCCTGAAGAATTTGAAAAGAGCATGGTTACTGCATGATGGCGACTCGACCTAATTTACTGTCCGCTGAAAATGGGGAAGGTCAATAAGGTGACTATAACGAAATGCAGAGCTCAGCGGTCTCGTATCACCGTAGGCTTATCTCGCAGTAAGATCAAAGCGACGAATTGGAGGAGAAGGCTTGGATCAAGTCAATTACGGTGCCCTCGATAAAGCCAAGGGCGCCTTTATTCGAGCCAGTAAAGAAACTCTGTCTTTTGCGCAGCGTTTCGGTTTTGTGCCGGATGAAAAACTGGGAGCGAGTGCAAATGTGTTTGCACTTGATCTAAAACCATTTATTGCCGAGAGCGCCGACAAACTATACATAACCCTTCTACCAGAAGGTTTAGGCACGGCCGATGACGCTCGACCGGAAGACTTGTCGCCAAAAGAGCTGGAAGAATTTTGGCATAACATTGGATTGAAGACAATGTCATGCCTTACCAACGATGCAGCCTCTACGGGAATGCAGACGATTCTTATTTCGCTCTATTTGCCCTCCAGCAACCCTGAGGAAGTCTTTTCACAGGAGTTCCTGAACGGTTTTCTAGGCGGTTTTGTAAGCGGATGCAAAAGAGTGGGTTGTGTTTGGATTTCCGGCGAGACGCCACAACTAAAAGGAAAAATATGCGAAGGCAAGTTGGACATTGCCGGAGCCCTGTTCGGAATAATGCCAGCCGGTTTGGATCCGATCGATGGCACAAGGTTAGCCGCTGGCAATCAAATTGTTTTGATTGAGAGCTCCGGTCCCCACGAAAATGGGTTTACTGCTTTGCGAAAACTTGCTACGCAACTCCCGCAGGGATATCGAACCAAGCTTTCCAACGGGCAAGAGTACTGGCAAGCAATTAACGCGCCGTCCAACCTATATACGCCCCTTGTCCAAAATATTCTTGCAAAAGGCATTAGTGTGACAAGCATAGAGAATATAACCGGACACGGCTGGCAAAAACTGATGCGATCACAAAAGCCACTTCGTTATGTCATTGAGCAAATGTTGCCTGTTCCGCCTGTGTTTGATTTTGTAGAAAAAGAAAGTGGGAGCAGTAAGAAGGAAATGCTCGAGATATTTAACTATGGCGCTGGCTGTGCCATTTTCGTGCCGGACAAAGAGCAAGCGGATGAAGTCGTAAAAATTGCGGGTTCTCTAAAGTTGAATGCGATACACGCCGGTAGAGTAGAGGCGGCCCCCAACCGCGAGGTGGTCATTGAACCGCTTTCAGTGCATCTTAGTTCTGAGAGTTTCGTTTTGGCGAGAGAATGAAAAATTGGGTCGTTTAATGGTGTGTGCTGAGTTCGAACGGTAGCGCGACTTTTGTATTTAGTGAGACAGTGAAATGGTGCGTTCCATACTTAAGCGTGGCGATCCGCTTTTACTTAGAAAGAGCGAAGTGGTTGTGGATACAAATTCCGTTGCCGATATCGTCAGAGAATTGTCCGAAACGTTGACAGCCGTGCAGCAACTTTACGATTTCACGCGTGGCAGCGGCATTTCGGCCAACCAGATCGGCTATTTAAGTCGGGTCAGTGTGGTCGAATTCGAAGGCGTTCGGACTGTTTTGATCAATCCCGAAATTGTCGAACATTCACTAGAGAGTGAAGCGATTCGCGAAGGTTGTCTGAGTTTTTTCGATGTTCGTGGCAATGTAAACCGCTATAGATCAGTCGTAGTGCGCGCCTTAAATGAATGCGGCGAACCGATTGAACTAACAACATCCGGCAGTTTTGCAATGCTGTTGCAACACGAAATCGATCACCTCGATGGAATTTTATACCTGCAAAGATTGCAGCAAGGCGAATCAGATCTTTATCCCGTACCCGGAATGCCCGTCATTCCGTAATTCCCCTCTACTCCAAACCCCCTAATAGTCAGATTTTTAGCGCTTCCTGGCTCCGGTCGGGTTGAACTTTTTTCGTTTTTTTACGTTGACTGATTTAAGAACAAATTTTGGACAGCGTTGAAAAACGAAAAATAAGGAGGCTCACGACTATGACTATTCATTTTATTAGGAGATACATTCAACTCCTCGATGACGGACAGATATTCACGACGCGGGATGTGCTGCAATTCGGGCAACGGGCAGCGGTAGACAAGGCGCTTGGGCGGTTGGTTTTTGCAGAGAGAATTCGACGCCTGGCACGCGGTGTGTTTGTTAAAGACAGTACTTTTTGCAGAACGTTTTCGGATTTAGAAATTGCGACAGCAAAGGCAAAGGCTTTTGGTCGAAGAATTTTGCAGGCGCCATTGCCGGTCGTTCACTACAACAGCCCCGAATTCGGTAAACCAGTTTGCGACAAAACATTTTATATAGATGGCCATTCAAGCAAATTCAAAATAGGCGAGACCACAATTACGTTCAAACATTCTGCTCCGCGCAAACTGAAGCTAACGGAAACAAAGGCGGGAGAAACCGCCAGAGCTTTGTGGAATCTGGGACCAGCTCTCGTCGATGGCTACACGCTCATGAACGCTGCTAGCTGGTTTTTGTTCACTAGAGATGACCGCACTAGCTTTCACAAAAATATGCGTTGGATGCCAGCTTGGCTGAGCGATCACGTCAAGGCTCGTTATTGGGATAGAGATTACGACAAACGCAAAATTGCGACTTAGCCTTTGCGAATTTCCCAGAAATCTTCGCCTAATGCGTTCCAGGGCAAACGATGTTCATCAGGATTGTTTGCATCGAAATGCTGATTGACGAAGTAGATCATGCTTGCTGGATTCTGCCAGACGTTGGCTAGTCCATGTGCTACTCCGCGCGGAATGTAGAGGGCTTGTGCTCTACCGGCACCCAATACGAAACGCATTGTTTTGTTGTAGGTGGGTGAGCCTTCGCGTGCATCAAAAAGTCCAATCAACAAGCGATCGTATGGGTTGATAAACCAAACATCTTCTTGGTTGTAGTGAATGTGAAAGGCTTTGATTGTGCCGGGCAACATCTGCGAGAACGTGCTCTGTTTAACTTTGAATTCGGGCAATATAACGAGGCTGCCATTGTCATCAAAGCGGACAATTTCAGCGAGGCCGCCACCATCATCAACGAACATGTTGAGGTTGATGATTTGCACACCCTCAATGGGAATTTTTTTTGAATAGTCTTGAGTAGAAAGGTCGGATCGATACTCGAGTCCAATAGATTCTTTCGTTAGCGGTTTAAGCATGTCTAGATTTGCACTCACGCGGAGGGACGTTCCGAAGCCGGGCTTCTTGAATACGAAGAGAATATACCAGTAGCCTGTCTAAGCCTTCAACTATGGTCTTCACATCTTTAGCTACGAACGGGCTGTCGAATGGCACGCAGTTGCAAGTAGGCGTTCAAGGATTCCTGCCAGGTCGGCAATTCCCGCCCAATTGTGTGGATAAGAGTGGTTTTGTCCAGAACTGAGAATTTTGGACGCGTAGCGGGGCGTGGCATGTCCTTAGTTTCGATTGGAACAACCTTGACCCTGTCATGCACTATGGCCCGTGCAAATTCGCACCAGTTCGTCACGCCGTCGTCTGTGGCGTGGTAAACACCGTAGCGCTGAGTAGGAATTAAATCCGCGATAATCTCGGCCAAACTCAAGGTACAGGTCGGTGAGCCAAATTGATCGGAAACAACTCTTAACTGGTCCTGCTTTTCAGCCAATCCGAGAATTGTTTCAACAAAGTTTTTGCCGTGCGGTCCATAGAGCCAACTCGTGCGAACAATGTAAAAACGATTCAAATGGCGCATTACAGCTCTCTCACCGGAAAGCTTTGATTTTCCATAAACAGAAAGCGGTCTGGTTGCATCCCAGGTTGTGTAGGGCTGGGTTTGTTCGCCATCAAAAACGTAGTCTGTACTTACGTACAAAAGGGGCACGTTCAAGGCGT
>CAJCIF010000166.1 GCA_903970355.1 Actinomycetota bacterium | reverse complement strand
GACAGGTTGATTGAACAAACTTACCGCGATCTCACTCATACTAATGATGCAAACTTTTCGTTCTCATCATCAACGCCTATGTCCGAATCTAAGTTCGAGCAATCTTTAGCGAATCAAACAGAGCATGGACACGAAGCGCTTGTCGGGGTAAACATTGCTAACCAACCCTTCAACGATGAGTTTAATGGTGGCGGTGGGCCGGTTAATGGGCACGAAATTGCTGTGACGAATTTTGATCGTAACACCGGAGCAGTTACATACACTGATACCTTTGTGCAAGGTTCTCGCCAAATGCAGGCATCAGATCTTTATAACGATATGTACGTACCGCGCGTATCATCAGAAGATATGGCAAAGCTCCCAGCTATTTTGCATGACAATTTAAACTTATCTGATCAACGCTTTGTCAGCTTCAAAACACGAGCGGTAATGGAAGCGATGAATCCCGCTGATCGAGCGGCTTTCGCCTCAGCTTACCGCGAACAATATCATGTCGATCCCACTATTTATTTGCAGCCTGCAGACAAAGCCGCTCTCGGACTTTAGGTTTGTATGCTGTTTATAGGCACTTTAGCCACTGGTCCGGCTAAATGGTCGACCAGTGACCGTCGGCGGTTACACCCGCTCTTGGTCCAGTGGCACCAGTAGTTGGCTTAACTGTAGGATATGCTTTGTACAATTGATTCCAAGTCATGTGGTCTTGGATGGCTTTGGAAAAATAATCGTTTAGACGTACGTCGTTATCGTCCGCAGTCGCATACCTAGGTTCCAAAGCTGCATCTTCTTGTCGGTCACCTAAGGTCATTGATTTGCTAACGATGCTAGCCTGTAGAGCAGGAATCAGATCTGCGTGATTTCCTTTCAAGGCCTTTAAAACGCGATCGTTGGCGGCTATTTCTGTTCTATCATGGCCTATATACTCTGATTCATTCTGATAATCAGTTCGATCGTTTCTCGCTAAGGCTTGCTTAGAAGCTATATCGGCTTGCAAGGCTCTCATTAGCGATGGATCAATCTTGCCTGATCGAATGAGTGCGTAGTCTGAGTTTATTGCAGCTTGCTCCTGCCCGATGGCAGCCGTATCTTGAGCGAGGGCAGTATTGTCACCTTTTTTATCTTGTTGGGCATTAGCTGAGCTTTCTGTATGAAGCTTCACTGCGCTATCAATCAAAGATTGTGGAATTGGTTTGCCTGCTTTAGCAAGAGCAAGTATTTGACTGTCTACTGAAGAAGTGGCACTCATGATAGCCATGCCGGCTTGATCTTTACCGGGGTACGTACGATCGTCTTGTGCGTCCTGAATATCGCGCTGACGACTCGCTAAGTGCTGTGCAACAAACTCACTTAGCACAGGAGAATTGTGGGCGGCAGTATCGTACGGGCCAGTTGGTTTGTCTGATGCCGGTGGTGTTCTGTCAGGTGTAGCCATAGTAATCAATCCCCATGTTTGACTGTCATGCCAGAGTAAGCAAGGAATGTGGCAAACTCGGGGTCGAATTTTTCGTAGAATTACGGGGCTGGCTCTTCCTTATTGCTGCGGAATCTCTAGATAGAGCTTGTTTTCGACTTGCTCTTGAAGGACTATTTGCGGATGTTCTTTGAGAACCAGGTCTCGATCAAAATCAGGTTGCCAGAAATAGCCGATTTTTGAAAAGTTGCAAGACAAAAATATGCTCAAAGCACTGGTGAAGGAGTCATGGAACATTATTGCTGTTGGCTGAGTTGAGCCTTTAATGGTTGCGAATTGTGGACGGGAAGCTTCGACGCCAAGCTCGTTACGATATTCATTCGAATAGAACTGCCATTTATATTTGCCTGGATTTTTGAATACATAAAATAAATTGTCTTCGTTGATCATTCCCAGTACGCCAAGCAGGCGAGCAAGATCGCCGGTACTGTAGACAAATGGCGCTACGAATATATCAGGTTCGGAAATGGGTTTACCGACTGTCGGATGACGTTTGCTAATAGTGTTTATCAATTGCACGCAGCCAGCTTGCGCGCCAAGTTGATTCCAGTGCGTGTCAGTATAGTAATAACGAATTCTACTTTTTTTGGACGCCATTAGCGCGGGGGTAAGATCTACCACTTTCACGCTGGAGTGTGTGTCTTTGAGGTAATCCAGAAGCTGTTCTCGGCGGGATTTCGGGTTGCTTACTGTGTAACAGTCCGGCAAGTTTTCTCTATAAATGGTTGCCTTGCTGGGTGCAATTACATAGTAATAGTCCATGCCGTGTTCCTGGCACCACTTCGATCTGCCTTCCAACAAGTTCTTCCACGCGAGCAATTGCCATTCAGTAAAGGGATAGTCGTGTCGAATCAGCGCTAGTTGGCCATCATCTTTCCAGAAGAGAAAATTGTTTTTGCCGATGATGACGGGAGGCGAACCAGAGGTGTTGAGTGCTTTGAGCAGGAAGAAGTTTCGTGCACCAACGAGATTTGATTTGAATGCGAAACGATCTGTGAACCAGGTTTCAAAAGCGGTTTGGAAATTGCGTAGATCTTTGCGATGGAGAGAAAATTTTGGAAAAGGTGCGGCAACGCGATTTTCGATCAGCGCAGCGTTGTCGTCGGTGCGGAAAAGGCTGATGGAGGTGAGGGTGAAGAGGACGAGAATGAAGGTTGCTAAAACGACGATATTTTCTGCATTGGATGTGGTGGTATAACGGGCGGCTAAAGCCGCCCCTACATTTGCGGGGTTTACATTTGCGGGGTTTGCGTTCGCGGGGTTTGCGTTCGCGGAGTTTAAATTCGCGGGTGCAATATGCTGATCTTGTTCGAGTTGAATGGGCACGTCTTTTTCTCGAATACCTACTGAGCGGGGACTTCCTTATATAGCTTGTTTTCGATTTGCTCCTGAAGAACAATTTGCGGGTGTTCTTTGAGAAGCAATTCGCGATCGAAATCGGGTTGCCAGAAATAGCCTATCTTCGAAAAGTTGCAGGACAGAAACATACGCAAAAAACACGTGAAAGAATCGTGGAACATAATTGCTGTTGGTTGATTGGAACCGGCAGTTATCGCTGCTCTTGGCTGAGTGTCTTCATTGCGATAGAGATTTCGATATTCATTGGAATAAAATTCCCATTTGTATTTCGCGGGGCTTTTCCAACCGAGTTGCAAATTGGATTCGTTTATCCAACCCATTAGGCCGAGCATGCGAGCGAGGTCGCCATTTTTAATTTCCACCGGTGCAACAAAAAGATCAGAGTCTGAAATGGGCTTTCCGAGCTCAGGATGTCGTTCATTCATTTTGTTGACGAGGTACATACAGGCAGCATGGGCACCGAGCTGATTCCAGTGTGAGTCGGTCAGGTAATAGCGAACCCCACCCTTTTTAGAAGCCATAAGGGCAGGCGTGAGATCAACTATTTTCACTTTGGCTTTTGTATTGTGCAAATATTCTAGAAGCTGTTCGCGCCTTGATTTTGGATTGCTGAGCGGATAGTAGCTGGGGAGGTTTTCTCTGTAGATAGTTGCTTTGCTGGGCGCAATTACATAGTAATAGTCCATGCCATGTTCCTGGCACCATTTCGATCTGCTTTCTAATACACTCTTCCAGGTCTGAAGCTGTTTTTCAGTAAACGGCGCATCATGCCGGATGAGCGTTGTTTCGTCTTCTTCTGCCCAGAAGAGGAAGTTGTTCTTGCCTAAGATAACGGAGGGCGTACCGGATGTATCGAGAACTTTGAGGAGAAAGTAATTTCGTATCCCGACCAGTTTGGATTTGAAAGCGAAGCGATCCGAAAACCAGGCTTCGAATGCTTGCGGGAAATCATGCAGGAGTTTCGGGGCGAGAGAGAATTTTGGGAGAGGAGCGGCGACGCGATTTTCGATCAGGGCGGCGTTTTCGTCGGTGCGGAAGAGGCTAATTGTGGTGAGGATGAAAATTGTGAGGATGAAGTTTGCGAGGAGGATGATGTTTTCGGTATTAGAACGGGCGGCTTTAGCCGCCCCTACATTTGCGGGGTTGGCATTGGCGGAGTTTAGGTTCGCGGAGCCGGCATTTGCGGAGCCTGAATTCGCGCGATCGAGGGTGGTTGGTTTCGGCATCTACACACCGAAGCTGCGTACGGATTCGGTAATGAAGCGGGTCATTTTCCAGGCCCGTGATCCAGACATGTCTTGTATTGCGCCTTCGAGTTCTGCGATCTTCTGCAGAAGTTTTTCGTTTTTCTCTTCTGTTGCAATGCGCAGATCTTGTTCGAGTTGAATTTGCGTTCTCAATGCTTCTACTTGCGATTGAAGTTTGTAGCGAGCGGCAGCGAGATCGCAGGTTAGCTCTTTGCCTATGGCTTTGAGTTCGAGTTTTTCCGCTTCCATCTCGTTCACATAATGAGCGTAGGAATCGATCACATGCAATGCGCCGACTCGTTGTCTAGCCAAATTGGAGGCATTGCGAAAGTTGAGTAGTGGCTCAAAAGCAGAGCGAATTTCAGCGGCACGATCCATAACGATCCAATCTCTCAAGACCTTGCCCCGAGCAGCTTGTCCTATAGAACGGCGCAAGAAGTCGCTTGTGATCATCGCTTGAAGAGCTTCGTGCCACTCATCTAAATTGCCGGCCATTAAGCCGTCCACGCCTTCCAAAATTACTTCTTCGTAGGGTCCGAATCTGCCGTAGATGCCTGGTGTGCCGAGCATGCTTTGCTCCAAATATCTAATCGGTGATGAGCTCTGATTGAAGCGGGTAAGCGCTAGAGGAGAAATGAAAATATCCGGCCGGTTTGCCGCAATGTATTTTGCATAAGGTCGGTAGTCTTCGGGATAACTTCCTATATAACGAACGTTTGGAAGAGCTCTTAGTGCTGGAGTTGGTGGAGTTCCCCAGAGCTTTAACATTACCGTATTCGGGTTGTCTCGCAAAATAGCATGCAAGGCGGGTTCTATGGTGGCAATGTCTTGCTGGTCTGCTTCCGTACCTACATAACCGATTACTACCGGGTCTTCTCCTGAACCGGCATTGGCATTGCGCGGGAAATTGGATAAGTCGGTTGTCCAAATAAAGGGATCTATATAACTTGGACCGGTCAGAATGTGGGCATTGAAGTTTTTGCATTCTTGGGAGAGGCTTCGTGTGCTCGCCAATACGGCATCTGCTTCGCAGATAGCTCTTAGAATGGCTAAACGGCGAGGTTTATATCGATCGAAAGAAGGATGCCCTTCTTCAAGTGTGAATACCGCTTCGTTGACGTCATAGACGACTTGCTTCTTCAATTCTATGGCACGCTGGCGAGCAGCATCATAAGCAAGTGGTGCTTCAGCCGGAAACTCTTGCCCAATCAAAACGAAATCTGCCTCTTTCATACATTCGAGATCGTCATTGGGGCCGAGTTGTATTACTTCACAGCGCGCCGATCGCAAAGGGCTCAAAATGCGCAGCCAGGCATACGCATCATTCCACTTCGGATTGAGTACAGCGATCGTTACGGCTCGTTGAAATGCGGGGTTCAAGGTTTTTTCAATATTCCTGCTGGTTTAGTTATAAGGCGACCGATTTTCCAGGTGGTCGAAGAATAGAGCCCTGTCTTTTCGCTTTCAAGCTGTAAAACACGACGACGATATTCCTCTTCTACGGTTTCCGCTGTCTCGATTGTTTCTTTTAAATAGGTGCGATATTTTTCAAGTTCCGCTTGCGCGATCGCTAGTTTCTCTTTTGTTTCCGTCAATTCCGCATCTGCCTTTTGGAATTGTTTCATCGCTTTAAGTTCCGCAACTTTTGCATCGTTGGCGTTCACTTTCTCTATCTCGCATTGTTGATATGTAGATTGATAGGCTTTCACCAGGCTTTGCAAACGTTGTGAAAATCCGATAGATGCATTTTCAATTGGAGTGCCGTGCAGATCGTTTTTGGCGAGATCAGCCACATAAGCGAGTGATTCTCTTAGATATCCTTTTTCCAGGCTGTCCATCACTTGTTTGCGAGATATCCAACCGGCTTGCACTGCCTCTTCGAATGCCTTCACCCAAACTTGTCCGTTTACGTTGTTGTCCACTCGCCAGGGCTGAGTCGGAACAACGGTGTAGTGCAACAGACTGGATTCACCTTCTTCGTAGTGTTCGAGACAATTCCATCTTGGCGGAATGCGATCGTCTATTTCATTTGGCTTGACTAAACACATTTCGAACATTAGCTGAGGATAGGTGTACTTTTCCTCGTCGAGACCTTTCACAATATCGGTGAGATCCCAGGGGAGGCGCGAGCAATCGAGCATCATCACGCTAAATTGTCTGCCTGGATGAGCCCATTTGAAATCGTTCCATGCTTCCGGCAACTGTTGTGTAGTGCAGAGAATTTTCTGCTCGCCAAACTCTATGTTCCAGAGTTCTGCAACGTCGGTAAACACCAACATGTCTGAGTCTACGTATAATGCTCTGCCTCTGTACTTCGCCAATTTGGGAATGGCAAATCGAACGAAAGAGAAACCGGTACGGGCACGGTTACTTTCATGTTTCGGTGTCGGCATTTCAACCGAAGTCAGTGCAACGACTCGCACTGGACGAGTGGCATGTTTGTGAATGGAATATTCCAATACTCTAGCGGCGATGTCTTGCGAAACATCTGCCCCGACGAATATAAGCATCGGCTCGATCATCGGTCGATAATCGATTTGGAATTCTTGAGCGATCGCTTCCAGCCGATCAAATTGCAAGTCAAAACTCGGTTGCCCATTGATGAGATTCGTCTGCGAATTTAAATCTTGGAAGGAAGAACTGTATTTGCGACCACCATCAACACCGAGAGAGCGCACCGTTTTAACGCCCATTCTGCCTAAAATGCCCAGTGCTGCTTCCGAACTGAAATAGAGCAAGGGAATGTCCAGAGGATTTTTGCCCTTTTCGGCAATGACAAGATCGTATACAACAAGCTTTCCTTGTTTTTCAACTTCTTGCAAAATCGGGATGTTGCGAATCCAATCTTCGATGGTCACAAATGAACCCGGCAACGAACCAACATTTGGTATGCGCGGCATCAATAACCAATCACAATTCGTGAGCAATACATCCGCACAGGCTTCGACAACTTCAATGTCGATGATATGCGCAATGTCAACGTGCCGCTCGCGAACAACGTGGTTGAGAGAAAGCGTATTGTATTTTTCGATGCCAACTTTGTTTATCTCAGCATAAGTTGGGCCCTTGCCGAGAACCATCCACGGCTTGTCCGCGAAATTATTGGTTTTGATCCATGTTTTGAA